>JBPYES010000535.1:0-6810 GCA_051984825.1 Jatrophihabitantaceae bacterium | reverse complement strand
TCGACGCCACCCTCGGCTACGCCGCGAACTACACGGTGACCAACCAGTACGCCGCCAGCAACTCGACGGATCCCGCCCCGACTAACGGCGGCAGTGCCGGCGGACAGTCCCCCTCCGCCGGCTCCGGTACGGGTCAGGGCGTGGTGACCGGTCTGCCGAAGGCAGGTCAGCTGATCACACAGGGCCAGCCCCTCTACTGGGTGGACGGCGTGCCGGTCGTGCTGTTGTACGGGTCTACCCCCGCCTACCGCACACTCACCGAGGGCGCCGCGGCCGCCGACATGACCGGCGCCGATGTGCGGCAGCTCAATGCCGACCTGGTCGCCCTCGGCTACGCGAGCAAGGCCGACCTAGATCCCTCCTCGGACGAATTCAGCGCAGCGACCAAGGACGCGATCGAAAGTCTCCAGGAGCACCTCGGCCTCGATCAGACCGGAACTCTCGACCTCGGCTCCGTCGTGTTCCTGCCCACTCCGCTGCGGGTCACGAACGTCTCGACCACGCTGAACGCGTCGATCGGTCGCGGCAGCCCGGTTCTCACCGGCACCTCCACCACGCGCCAGGTCAACATCGCCCTGGACACCAGCAAACAGTCCGAGGTTCGGGTCGGTGATCAGGTCAGCGTCGAGCTGCCCAATAACCAGACCACGCCGGGTGTCGTGTCCGCCGTCGGCACCGTCGCCGCCTCATCCGGCAGCGGCGGTAGTGGTGGACAGCCGGCGTCAGGGTCCTCCGGAGCGGACAACAACGCGCCGAGCAGTTCCTCGAACAGCAACTCGTCGAGCTCCAGCGGCTCCACGATCGAGGTCGACGTGCGACTGATCCACCCCGCCACTGCCGGGGCGTGGGATCAGGCGCCGGTCCAGGTCACCATCACCACCGACACCGTGAAGAACGCGCTCGTGGTACCGGTTCTCGCGCTGCTGGCGCAATCCGTTGGCGGCTACGCCGTCGAAGTCGCCTCCGCCGACGGCACCCGTCACCTCGTACCCGTCACGCTCGGCTTGTTCGACGACACCGACGGACTCGTCCAAGTCACCAGCAACGGTCTCGCCGCCGGCCAGCACGTAGTGGTGCCCAAGCTATGACCATCCCGACCGCGACCGAGATCGGTGGCCACTACGCGGACCCAGCGAGCGGCGGTGGCGCAGCATCGGCCCGGCGGCCGATCCTGCAACTCGAGGCGGTTAGCAGGATCTATCCCAGCCACCCGCCGGTGCCAGCGCTGCGCGGCGTCAGCCTGACCGTTACCGAAGGCGAACTGGTCGGTGTCGTCGGCCCATCCGGGTCCGGCAAGACCACCCTTCTGCACGTGATGGGCACCCTTGACCGGCCCACCGCCGGCACCGTGCGGATCACCGGGCTGGACGCCTCCGCGATGAGTGACCGGCAACTGGCCGGATTGCGCGCGGCCCGGATCGGCTTCGTGTTCCAGCAGTTCTTCCTCGCCGAACACGCCAGCCTGCTCGACAATGTCGCCGACGGCCTGCTCTACGCCGGCATACCGCACCGGCGACGCCGCGACCTGGCCGCCGAGGCCCTGGCCGCCGTCGGCCTCGGCGATCGGCTGCGCGCCCGGCCCACCCAAGTGTCCGGCGGGCAGCGGCAACGCGTCGCCGTCGCGCGCGCCGTGGTCGGCAACCCCGCGATCGTGCTCGCCGACGAGCCCACCGGCAACCTCGACCACGCCACCGGAGAATCGATCCTCGAACTCCTGCACGCCCTGCATCAGACCGGCACCACGATCGTGCTCATCACGCACGATCGCGACATCGCCGCCACCATGCCCCGCCAAATCCACGTCCTGGACGGCCGGATCACCGACGACACCGCGCCACCCGCCACGTTGGAACCAGCGGACCTGCCCGTTCTGGACCGCCGCAACCCCGGCGGGTGGCATCGATGACCGCCGCCCCCACCGCCACATTGCGGGCTGGTGACCTGGCCCGGATCTCCAGCATCGGGCTGCGCGCCCGCAAGCTGCGCGCCGGGTTGTCCGCCCTCGGCATCGCCATCGGAGTCGCCGCGATCGTCGCCGTGCTCGGCCTGTCGTCCTCCTCCCAAGCGGGGCTGCTGGCCGAGATCGACCAGCTCGGCACCAACCTGCTCACCGTTACCAATGGCCAAACCGTCCTCGGACAGCCCGCCGAACTGCCCACCACCGCTCCCGCCATGATCGGCCGCATCGACTCGGTCACCGCAGTCCAGGACACCGGCCTGATCAACGGCGTCAACGCTTACCGCAGTCCCCTGGTGCCGACGATCAACACCAACTCCCTGCTCATCCAAGCCGCCAGCATCGGGCTGCTGTCCGACCTGAAGACGAGCATCGCGCACGGCGACTGGCTCAACCCGGCCACCGCCACAAAACCCGTCGCCGTCCTTGGCGCCGTCGCCGCCCAGCGCCTCGGCATCGACCGCGTGTGGCCCGGGGAACGCATCTGGCTCGGCGGCCGGTGGTTCTACCTCGCCGGCATCCTCAACCCCGCCGTGCTCGCCCCCACCATCGACACCTCCGTGCTCATCGGCTTCCCCGCCGCGGTGACCTACCTCGACTTCGACGGGCACCCCTCCACCATCTACGTGCGCGCCGCCACCGACCAAGTCGACGCCGTCCAGCCGCTGCTCGCCCCCACCGCCGAGCCGGAATCCCCCGGCGACGTCGACGTCAGCCAGCCCTCGGACGCGCTTGTCGCCCGCGCCCAAGCCAAGTCCGCCCTCAACGGACTGTTTCTCGGCCTCGGCGCCGTCTCCCTGCTGGTCGGCGCCGTCGGCGTCGCCAACATCATGATCATCTCCGTGTTGGAACGCCGGTCCGAAATCGGGCTACGACGCGCCCTCGGCGCGACCAAAGGCCACATCCGAACCCAGTTCCTCGCCGAAGCCATCCTGCTCGCCCTGATCGGCGGCGCCGTCGGGGTCGGCGCGGGCGCCGGCGCAACGGCCATCTACGCCCACACCAAACACTGGGCCACCGTCATCCCCACCGAAGCCTGGGCCGGCGGACTCGGCGCCGCGCTGATCATCGGCGCCATCGCCGGGCTGCTCCCCGCTGTCCGCGCAGCCCGCATTCCCCCCACACAGGCCCTCTGGAGCGTCTAACGGACGGCGCGCCGGTAGTATATCCAGCGTGGCTGTAGTTTTGAAGATCGATACCTGGGATACCGATCTTCACCAATCCGAGCGGCTCCGTGGAACGGAGCTTGGATGACGGACGTTCACATCATCACCGCTCGCACCATCGTCACGCTCGCCGACGATCAGCCGGAGGCGTTTGCGTTTCGGGGTGAGTGGATCGTGGGCTCCGGGACCCTCGTCGACCTGCGTGCTCGGTTTCCTCGAGCGGCCGTGCATGACTTCGGTGGCGCGACTGTGACTCCTGGTTTCAACGACGCACATCAACATCCGACAGTTGCCGCCGAGCAATCGCTCCAGGTGGATCTCTCCCCTGCGCTCATCTCAGATGCCGGCGCCCTGCAGGGCGCGCTGCGTGCTCGGGCAGCCGAAACCACTGCGGGCGAGTGGATCGTCGGCTTCGGCTATGACCCGTTCCGGAGCAACGGTGGTGTCGAGCTGACGTGCGACGATCTCGACCAGGTCAGCCGCGAGCACCCGATCCTGGTCGTGCACATGAGCCTGCACACCGGGGTGCTCAACACACCCGGCTTGCAGCTGGCGGGGCTCCATGCGGTGACCGACACACCGAGCGGCGGCGAACTCGGATCCTTCGCCGACGGTCGGCTCGATGGTGTCCTGCACGACCAAGCGCTGTACGACCTCGCGTTTCCGGCCTTCAGTCGACGTGCGCCGGCCGTGCCCTCGGCATCGGCGCACGATCTGGAGCGCAGCTTCCGACGAGTCGTCGCGCGACTGCACGCGGCGGGCATCACCTCGGTAGGCGACGCGCTGATCGGGCCGCAGTGGTGGCACCTGCTCGAGAAGCTCGACGCGACGCAGGGTTTGGACATCCGTATCAACGCGCTCGCCGCATACGATCACTTCGACTACTTCCATCGCCTGCCTGATCGGGCTGTCTCGCCCGAGTCGCGCCTTCGGCTCGGCGGCGTCAAGACCTTCGCCGACGGCGCCGTCAGCGGCGGCACGTGTCTCGTCGAGGAGCCGGTCATCGGTGGGCACGGGCACGGCCTGCAGCGGGTCCCACCCAGCCGGCTGAACGAGATCGTGCAGGAAGTGCACGACGCGGGCTGGCGTGTGTGCGTCCACGCCAACGGCGACCGCGCGATACGGCAGGTACTTGACGCCATCGAGCCGGCGCAGCTGCGCACACCCCGCTCCGACCCACGGCACCGCATCGAACACGCCAGCATCGTCAATCCCGGGCTCATCCGGCGCATGCGCGATCTGCGCGTCGTCGCCGTACCGTTCGCGAACTACGCGCTCGCCCACGGCGACAAGCTGCGCTGGTATTACGGACCCGACCGTGCCGAGCGGATGTTCGCCCACCGCGCGATGCTGGACGCAGGTGTCCCGGTCGCGGGCTCGTCGGACTATCCGTGTGGGCCGTTCGAGCCGCTATTCGCCATGCAGAGCTGCGTCCTACGCGACGACTGCACCGGTACGCCGTTCGGCGTGTCCCAGCGGATCACTGCGCCGGAGGCGCTCGCGCTATACACGACCGCCTCCGCATACGCCTCCACGGAGGAGCGCACAAAGGGCCGCCTCGCGCCTGGATACCTGGCCGACTTCGTCGTCCTCGCTGAGAACCCCCTGGCGGTAGAAGCAGCCGCGCTCCGCGACATCCCGGTGCTGCAGACCTGGATCGGCGGAGCGTGTGTCTGGTCTGCGGCAGGCCGGGGCGGTTGAGCTGCTCGGGCGCGCGGATGTATTCACCAGCCTGGCTGTGCTCCTTGATGCCGGCGGTGTCGCGCTTGGATGGCGGCAGGCGGCGATGATGATGCCGGCGGCCAGAGATAGCTGCCACCCCTACGGCACAAATGCGTCGAGATCGTCGCTGCTGAGCGACCGCGCTGGACGTTGCATGGCAGGGTCGCGCCAGGGCCATCCCGGGTGCGCTACGTAGGCGTAGCGTCACGCTCCTGGCGGTACGGGCAGCGGGGGCCCGGCGCTCGCCCGGGAAGGTGCATCAGCGGTGGCCAGGATGCGGATCCGCGAAGGCAGGCACACAGGATGGGCGGGCGAGGTGATCACCGAGTTGAGCGATGCGCAGGTTGCCTACCTGCGGATACAGCTCGGCTCGGGCCGCACCGCGCTGCTCGTCGCGGAGCGCGCGAAACTCGAGCCGGCACCAGCGCCGCCAGCTCGCACGCCTCCTCCCCCACGCCGGCCCTAGACCCTGACCACAGGTCAGACCGGCGCGGTGGACGGCGACACAATCTCCTGTGACGACCCGGAGCTCACGGCCCGGGTCGCGGAGTACCTGCGCAACCTGCGCCCGTGCGGTCACCCCGATCGGCGCCGGCGCCATAGCCAGTACTTCGAGGCCATCCATTGCAAGCTGCTGATCGCAATGGAGATCGAGGACGAGCGCGCCGGCCTGCCCCACCCGGTGCGGCTGGTCGACTACTGCGGCCTCCTCTATGTGTGCGACAGCTGCTGGCCCTGACCTCAAACCGACAGGCGAATCGGTGGTCACCCGCACCCTACCTACTATGAACTTAGTAGACGTGTCCGGTCGGTGGTGGGACAGTGGTCGGCGTGCGCAGCCTGGGCAATCTCGAGGCCGAGGTCATGAAGCGGCTGTGGCAGCGCGGCTCGCCGGCGACCGTCCGTGAGCTCGTCGACGTGTTGCGCGTCGAGCGGCCCATCGCCTACACAACCGTGCAGACGATCTGCGACAACCTGTTCAAGAAGGGCTGGCTGCGCCGCGAGCCGGACGGCCGGGCGTACCGCTACGAGCCGACCCACAGCGGCGAGGAATACAGCACGCACCTGATGCGCCAGGCGCTGGCCGCGAGCCCCGACCAGGTAAGTGCGTTCGTGCACTTCCTGCAAGGCATGTCTCCCGAGGAGGCGCGCGCTTTGGCGGAGGCGTACCAGAGGATGACAGGCAACCAATGATCGGCATCACGTTTCTGCTGGGCTACGCCGTGCTGCTCGGCGCCGTCGTTCCGTTGGCGCTGTCTCGAGCGCAGTGGGTGGTGCGCGCTCCGCGGTTGGCGATCCGGCTGTGGCAGGCGTTGTCTACCTCCTGGCTCGCGGCCATCGTCCTCGGCGGCATCGTGCTGATGCAGCCGTGGCTGCACTCGATCGCGGGATGGGGACGGCCGGGCATCAACGGCCTGATCAGCACCGCGGTCGGCGCAGCTTTGGTCGCCGGCGTCCCGGCCCGCGTCGGCTGGGTCGCAGCCGGTGAGCTGTGGGCCGCGCGACGCACGCGACGCTGGCACGCGGCCGCGCTTACGTTCGCCGGACACCGAATGGCCGGATGCGACGCCACGATCGTCGAGCAGGACAGACCGGCGGTGTACTGCCTGCCTGGATCGCGCCGCCACCAGCGGATCGTGGTCACGACCGGCGCCCTGCATGCGCTCAGCGGAGATCACCTCGACGCCGTGCTTGCGCACGAGCGTGCGCACCTGCACATGCGGCACCACCGACTGCTCGCGCGCAGCGCAGTGCTCACGCGGAGCCTTCCTGTGCCGCTGCTTCGCCACGCCTGCCGCGAGATCGCGATTCTGGCCGAGATGGCGGCCGACGACGATGCGGCGCGCGCGCATGGCCGGCCGGCACTGGCAGCCGCCCTGCTCAGCCTGGCCCGGGCGAGCACGCCGGATGCGACTCTCGCGGCTGGCGGGTACGACACCGTGCGACGGCTCCAACGGCTGTTGG
>JBPYES010000534.1:0-6923 GCA_051984825.1 Jatrophihabitantaceae bacterium | reverse complement strand
CGACGGTGTAGATCAGGTCGAAGCGTCCGACGCCCAGGCGCGCGACGGCACGCGCGATCTTGCGGGCCACGGTGTCGGGTGAGCCGACGTACATGGAGCCGTGCTCGATCTCGGCGTCGTATTCGGCCCGCCGGATCGGCGCCCAGCCCCGCAGCGCGCCGATGCGATCGCGCATGACCCTGTAGTGCGGCCAGAACAGCTCCCGGGCCTGCTCGTCGCTGTCGGCGATGAATCCGGGCGAGTGCATGCCGACCGGGTGCGCGACGGTGCCGAATTGCGCAGCTGCGCGGTGGTACAGCTCGATGTGACCGGCGAAGCGCTCGGGCGGGCCGCCGATGATGGCGAGCATGAGCGGCAGGCCGTAGTACGCGGTCCGCACGACAGACTGCGGTGAACCGCCCACGCCGACCCAGGTCGTCAGGCGCCCGGATTCGGTCTTGGGGTAGACGTCCGCGTTCTCGAGGGGGGCGCGCATGGTGCCGTCCCACGTAACGGGTTTCTCGTCGAGCAGCTTCACGAACAGGTTGAGCTTCTCCTCAAACAGCTGGTCGTAGTCGCTCAGGTCGTATCCGAACAAGGGGAACGACTCGGTGAAGGACCCGCGACCGAGGATCACTTCCGCGCGTCCGTTCGACAATGCGTCGACTGTGGCGAAGCGCTGGAATACGCGCACCGGGTCGTCGGAGCTCAGCACCGTCACACCGGATCCGAGGCGGATGCGTGCCGTGCGCGTGGCGATTCCGGCAAGGACGGTCTCGGGCGTGGAGATCGAATACTCGGGCCGGTGGTGCTCGCCGAGAGCGATGGCATCGACGCCGAGCTGGTCGGCCAGCACAGCCTCCTCCACGACCTGCCGGATCGCGGCGGCGTGCGAGACCGGCTGGCCGGAGTCGTCAACCGGCACGTCGCCGAAGGTGTCGAGTCCAAATGCGAGATCAGTCCCGGTCATGACGTCCTCCACGTGTAGTGGAGGTGGTAACTGATTGACGTGTCAGTCATATTCCCGATATGATTGACGCATCAATCAGAGGGGTGGAGTGCGTTGGCTCCTGCTACCCGACCGCGCTCCCGGCGGTTGCCGACCAAGCAGCAGCTGGCGACCTGGCGGGCATTCATCGAGACCACCGAAGAGCTCAAATCCACGCTCGCCGCACGTCTGCAGACCGAGAACGGCCTGTCGCCTGCCGACTACGCCGTATTGCTGGCACTGCATGACGCCGACGATCACCGCCTCCGCTCGTCAGAGCTCGCTTCGCGCATCGGCTGGCAACGCAGTCGGCTCTCGCATCACCTCGGCCGGATGGAACGCCGCGGGCTGATCGACAGGCAGGAGTGCGCGACCGACAGTAGGGGCGCCGAGGTCGTCAGCACCTCGGCTGGTCGCGCCGCGTTTCGACGCGCAACCGTGCCGCACCTGCGCGCCGTCCGTGAGCTCTTCGTCGACGCACTCACGCCGGACCAGCTCGAAGCCGCGAAGGACATCACCGCCGCGCTTCGAGACCATCTCGCCGAGCGAGCATGAGCTCGGCCAGCCCGCTGCGACTAACTGCTGGTTTTCAGCCATTCGAGGACGGCACTGGCGACATCGTGCCATCCGCTGTCGATGGTCAGCGAGTGCCCGCGTCCCTCGAATTGCTTCAGCTCGGTGACCGCGGTGGAGTCGCGGTACTGCTTGAGCGTCGATCGTGTGACGACGTCGGGAACGGTGTGGTCGGCGGTTCCTGATATGAGCAGCAGTGGTCCGCGTTGCTCGTTTGCCGTGTCGACCTTGGCCTGCGAGTGGAGGACGAAATTCGCGGCAGCTGCTTGGAACAGTGGCCGCGCCGGCGACGGGATCGTCCATTTCTCGAAAAGGTCGGCGGATTCCTCTTCGCTGACGGCGTTACCGAAACCGAAACGGAACTCCTTCTCGGTGAGCGATACCGACTTGTGCAGGTTGGCTGGGTTGCCGAGTGCGGGCAGGCCGGCACGCAGCTGCGCGAGCGGCAGCGGCAACACGCCCTTGATCTGGGCCGGGTCGATGGCGACGCCGGCCGTGCCGATGCCCTCGCCGAGGAGCTTCTCGGTGAACAGGCCGCCGAACGAATGCCCAACGATGACAGGGCTCTCGCTGAGCCCTTCGATGATCTTGGCGTAATGGTTGGTGACGTCGTCGATGCCGAGGTTGGCGACGAGGTCGGGGTTGGCGCGTGCTTCGGCGACGGTTGCCGGCTCGTTGGGCCAGCCGGGTGCGATCGGTGCGTAGCCGGCTGCCGCGAAGAGGTCCACCCAAGGTTGCCAGCTGCTGGCGTGCAGCCACAGGCCGTGGATGAAGACGACGGGTCTGGCCATGATGACTCCCTGCATTGCGATGGGTGAGTTCAGATGGTGGTGATGAGTCCGCCGTCGATTACGAAGTCGGCGCCCGTGACGTTGGCGGTGCGGTCGCTGGCGAGCAGCAGGACGAGGTCGGCGACCTCATGGGGTTGAGTGAATCGTCCGGTGACGCTTTGCGCGGCGGCGCCGGCCTGGACGTCGGCGGCTTGCCCACCCTGGGCCTGTGCGACGGTGGCCGCGACTCCGTCGGCGCCGAGCCACAGGTCGGTCTCGACCGGGCCGGGGCTCACGGTGTTGACGCGCACTCCATGGGCGCCGAACTCCTTGGACAGCGACTTGCAGAGGTTGCTGAGCGCCGCCTTCGCGGCGCTGTAGTCGATGACGAGGGGGTCGGGGAGGAATGCGTTGACTGAGCTGACCGTGACGATGGAGGAATTCGTCCGCCGGATCAGATGTGGCAGCGCGGCACGCATGGTCCGGGCGGCGGCGAGGAAGTTGATGGTGAGCGCCCACGTCCAGTCCTCGTCGGACACGCTGAGGTAGCCGTCCGGTCGCGGGTGCAGTCCACCGACGTTGTTGACGATGATGTCGAGGTGCTCGTGGGCGTTGACAGCGGCGTCGATCAGCGCGTTGGGCCCGGTGTCTTCGGTCAGGTCGACGCGCACCGGCAGCACATGCAGCCGATCTGCGAGCAGGTCGAGTTCGGCACTGCCGTGCAGGGCGCCGGCAACGACCAGCGCGCCCTCCTCGGCGAGAGCGCGGGTGATCGCCAAGCCGATGCCTTTGCTGGCTCCGGTCACGACAGCGACCTTGCCTGTCAAGTGCAGGTCCATGCGCCGAGGCTATGCGGTCGGCAAGCTGGCGAACCGGCGGGCCGCGGATGTCAGGTGCTCGGGGCGCGGCGGCTGCGCCATGCGAGGTAGACAACCACGCCGATCACGGCAAGCTCGACGGCGCCGACCACGATGCCGGTGACGTAGACGGGGCGGAGCGATCCGGCGCGGCTGTGCGGGACGCCGGGATCGGCCTCGGGCGCGATGTCAATGCCGGCGAGCAGCACGTCGTACGGCTGGTCGAGGGAGCCCGTGACCGCGACGGCGGGGTTGGCGTCGATCACGAGCGTGGGCACTGGTTGGTAGCAGCCGAGCTGCGGTGTCGGCCCGGACGCGACCGCCAGCGCCCCGGTATCGCCGCGCACCGCGACCGGCGGCCCAGTGGCGACCGGGGTGGCACCGGCCCAGTCGGCGTTCTGACAGCCGGTGAACGGACTGGCGACGTGCATCATCCGGATTCGTACCTCGGCCGGCTGGTGGTAGGTGCCGGTGACCGCCACATGCGTGGTGATGGCATGTGGGCTTACGACCGAAACCTGGTCGCTGGTCGCAGCGACCGAGGGCGTGAGCACGAGCACGGTACGGGCTGGAGCGGGCACGGAAAGGGTGGCGATCCCTGGCAAGGTCAGCACCAGCTTGGCTTGCCACTGATAGCACCCGGCGGCCGATACCGGGTCGGAACGGAGCTGAGCCAGCCCGTCGCCGGCCGTGTCGGTCGCGGACACGGCGACGCTGTCGACGCCGCCGTATTCCAGCCCGGCACAAGAGCCGGATGCTGACGGCGTCACGGGGCCGATCAGTCGAGCACTCACGGTGCCGGCGAGGCCGCCGGTGCGTGCCGGAGTGAGCGTCGCCGACAACGGTCCGCGTCCATCGACGGTATGCGCGAGGCTGAGCCCGGCTGTAGCCGCGCTCACCTGCACGAGCGCAGTGGGGTCGGCGTATCCGGAGTCGGCCGACGCGGGCGGCGTGGCGTTGGTGGTATGCAAGGTGGCGTGCACGAAATAACAGCCCGGCCGGGTCGGTGTCCACGTGGACGCGGTGGCCGGCTGGTTGTCGGTGACGCTCACCGTGGTGGTGGTGGCCGCGACCGGCGTGGCAGCGCTGAACCGGCCGGGATCGCAACGTCCAGCAACCGCTGGCGAGATCGGGCCGTAGATGGTGAAGGCCAGACCCGCCGTGTGTCCGCGCAAGCCGCTAACTGTCGCCTGCGGCGTAAACCCGTCACCGAGCATCAAGGCGCGGTCCGATGCGCTTGCCTCCACCACCGGGGATGCGGTTGTGTCGATCGGCACGCGAACCGTGGTCGTCGCCGTCACCGGTGCGGCCAGGTAGATCGCTGAGACGGCGGTCCCGTTCGGGTTAGTGGTGCTGGGCGTCGCCGCGACGCTGACCTCGTCCAAGCCGACCGGTGCGGACACGCTTGCCGTGATCGTGACCTGCGTGGCCGGGGTGCCGGCCGGCACGATCATCCGCGCCGTTACCTGCCCTGCGGCGTCGGTGACCGCCGAGGTGCGCAGGCCGACGTCCGCACCGACGATGCTCACCGGCAGGCCCGGCACGGGATAACCGCGTGCGGAGTCCACCTGTACCCGGATCGTGTCGGCCTGCCCCAGTAGCGCCGGCGTGACCTGCGGCGTCACCGTCATCTCGTACGGTCCGGCCTGAGTGGCGGCTTGCTCCAGCAACGTGTCGAGGTCACCGCGCGGAGCGCACGTCGGCACGTCGGCCGCACCCGCCTTCGTCATGACTGCAGTCGCGATCTCCGCAACGTGACTGGTTCCGGTGTCGCCGAACCGGCTCAGCAGCGCGGCGTAGGTCCCGATGTCCGCCGCCGACGCGAATCCGTCGCCGCCAGGCGTGACGGAGGCAGTGGTCTGGCGACCTAGCGAGGCGAACGGCGGCACTGCGTTGTCCTGTTGGCCGTTCGAACGGACCGGGGACGTCAGGAAGGCCGGCCCGCCGGTACCGAAGTCCCATGAGGCCAACGGCGACGTCAGCCCGGACTCGTTGCACACCAGCCCGTCTACGTAAGGGAATCCGCCGGCGCCCCACACACCAGCAGCGGCTCGAGCCGGTGCCGTCGCCAACCACTGCACCGCGACCACTAGGCACACCGCGCCGACAATGAAACTGGGCCGGCACGCTGGCATAGATCGGTCCTAACCACCTTCGACGCAGCTGGCGTCACAGCTGCGTTGCCTTGCGGCAAACCCTCGATGAACGGAAAGCGCGTGGGCTGTCGCTGGCGGGCGTCCATTCAGTATGAACGCCGACTTCCCGGTAGTCAGTTTCCGTGCGGCTGGGACGACGGGTTTCGAACGCCCGAGGTGTGGCGAACTGGCGAGCGGAGCAAGGCCGGCGCAGGCTGATCCCTAAGATCGAAAGCTGCGCCTGGTGCGTCGGAGCTGGTGTCCTGGAAGGGGAGCTAGACGTGTGGACGAGGTTGCTCGGCATGATCCTCGCCCGGCGGTGGCGGCTGCCGCGTGCTCAGACGCGGGATGTCGTGTGCGAGCGTGACCTGCGGATCGAGATGGACGACGGTGCGGTGCTGTTAGCCGATCGCTGGGTGGCGGAGGGCGCGCGCTCGCAGCCACAGCCGACCGTGCTGGTCCGTTCTTGCTATGGGCGCCGTGGGTTCTTCGGGGTGTTGCACGGCCGGCTGCTGGCCGAGCGGGGCTTGCAGGTGGTCATCCAGAGCGTGCGCGGCACATTCGGCTCGGAGGGGACGTTCAACCCGTTCGACGAGCGTGCGGACGGCCTGGCAACCTTGCGCTGGCTGCGTCGCCAGCCGTGGCACGCGGGGCCGATCGGGATGACCGGCGAGAGCTACCTCGGGCTCGTGCAGTGGGCGATCGCTGCCAATGCCGGCGATGATCTGGCCGGGCTGTCGATCCACGCGAGCGCATCCCAGTTCCATGGCCAGAGCTTCCCCGGGGGCAGCATGTCCCTGGAGACGTCGGCCCAGTGGCTGGTGATGATCGCCTTGCAGGAGCGCCGTCCCGCGCCCCTGCCGATGCTGGGCCGGCTCTTGTGGCTGCGCACACTGCTGTCCGCACCATCGCTTCGGGATCTCGATCGCCGGGTCACCGGCGGTGAGGTTGCCTGGTTCCGTCAAGCCCTGTCGGCTCGGCGACGCGAGGATGCGTACTGGGTGGAGCGGGACTTCTCGGCCGGCGTCGCCGACGTGACCGCCCCGGTGCAGATGGTCACTGGCTGGTATGACGCGTTCTTGCCCTGGCAGTTGGAGGACTTCGCCGCGCTTCAGGGTGCCGACCGCCAACGCCAGCTGATCATCGGCCCGTGGTCGCACGCGCAAGAGGGCCTCACAGCCGCGGGCGTGCGCGAAGGGCTGGCTTGGCTGCGCGGCCATCTACTCGGAGATCGGCGCCTCATCGAGCCGGCGACCGTGCGGGTGTTCGTGACCGGCGAGCGGACCGGCGGCGGCTGGCGCGACTTCGAGCGCTGGCCCCCGGCACAAGGCGGCCCACGCCAGCTGTGGATAGCGGGCGAAGATCGCCTGACATGGGAGCCGCCCACTGGGCCGGGCGGCAGCCGCTCCTACCGGTACGACCCGGCGAACCCGACGCCTTCTCTCGGCGGCCCGGTCATGATCACGTCCAAGCCGGTCCGCGACAATCGGTCGCTGGAAGCGCGCCCCGACGTGCTCACGTTCACCACGGCCCCGCTTGACGAAGTGCTGGAGGCGATCGGTCCGGTCAGCGTTCAGCTGTCGGTTCGGGGGAGCGAACCCTACTTCGATCTGTTCGCCCG
>JBPYES010000533.1:0-2325 GCA_051984825.1 Jatrophihabitantaceae bacterium | reverse complement strand
TCCAGGCTGCGGGTGGGCGCATCCTCGATACAGCCGACGACGTCTGGGGAACCGCCGAGCTGATCCTGAAGGTCAAGGAGCCGGTACCCGACGAATACCACCGCATGCGCAAGGACCAGGTGCTGTTCACCTACCTGCACCTCGCTGCGTCCAAGGAGTGCACCGACGCGCTGCTCGCTGCCGGCACCACCGCCATTGCCTACGAGACCGTGCAGCTGCCCGACGGGTCGCTCCCGCTGCTGGCGCCGATGTCCGAGGTGGCCGGCCGACTGGCCCCCCAGGTCGGCGCGTACCAGCTCATGCGCCAAGGCGGCGGGCGCGGCGTGCTGATGGGTGGCGTGCCCGGCGTGTACGCGGCGAAAGTCGTCGTGATCGGCGCCGGCGTCTCCGGCCAGAACGCGGCGGCCATCGCGCTGGGCATGCAGGCCGAGGTTCTGCTGCTCGACAAGAACGTCGCCCGGCTGCGCCAGATGGACGCCATCTACCAGGGGCACTGCCAGACGGTGACCTCCAACGCCTACGAGATCGAGCGGGCCGTGCTGGACGCCGACCTGGTGATCGGTGCGGTGCTCGTCCCCGGAGCGAAGGCGCCGAAGCTGATCAGCAACGAACTGGTGTCGCGTATGACTCCGGGCTCGGTGCTGGTCGACATTTCCATCGATCAGGGCGGCTGTTTCGAGGACTCGCGACCCACCACGCACGCCGACCCGACTTACAAGGTGCACGAGTCGATCTTCTACTGCGTGGCGAACATGCCAGGCGCGGTGCCCCATACCTCGACGTATGCCCTCACCAACGTCACAATGCCCTACGCCGTGGAGCTGGCCAACCGGGGCTGGCAGGCGGCGCTGCGGGACGATCCGGCGCTGGCTCTGGGCCTCAACACGCACGACGGCGCGCTGACGAACGCGCCGGTGGCCGAGGCGCACGGCTACGAGTCGGTCGACATCGCCGAGGTTCTCGGCTGAGCGCACTGTGGTCGAGCGGGCCTGCTGAGCACAGGGCTGCGGCGCCTGGCGACACCGCCGCGGACGTCGTCATCGTCGGTGCCGGCTTCACCGGGCTGTGGACGGCGTACTACCTGCTCGGTACTGATCCGTCGCTGCGCGTCACGGTTGTCGAGCAGGAGCACGCCGGCTTCGGCGCATCCGGACGCAACGGGGGCTGGTGCTCTGCACTGTTCCCGGTGAGTGCCGCGACGCTGGCGCGTGAGCACGGACATGACGCGGCTGCCGCCCACTACGCCGCGATGCGTGACTCGGTAGCAGAGGTGGTGCGGGTGGCCGCCGCCGAGGGCATCGATGCTGACATCGCGGTGGGCGGCACCGTTGTACTCGCCCGCTCGCAACCGCAGCTCGACCGGGCACGTGCCGAGGTGGCAGAGGCCCGTGAGTTCGGCATCGAACTCGATCTGCTCGACGCCGACGCGGCACGGCGGCGCCTCAACGCAACCTCCGTACTCGGGGGTACGTTCACCCCGCACTGCGCTGCCGTCCATCCCGGGAAGCTTGTGCGCGGTCTGGCGGAGGTGGTGGAGACCCGTGGCGCGACGATCTACGAAGCGACCCCGGCACGGGACATCCGGCCGCACACGGTCGTAACCGAGCGCGGCACGCTGCGAGCCGACGTCGTTGTGCGGGCCACCGAAGGGTATACAGCCCAACTGTCGAATCTACGGCGCTTGATCGCGCCGGTGTATTCGCTCATGATCGCAACCGAACCGCTATCCAGCTCGACATGGAGCGAGATCGGCCTGGCCGAACGGGAAACCTTCTCCGACTATCGGCACCTGATCATCTACGGGCAGCGCACCGCCGACGACCGGCTGGCCTTCGGCGGTCGTGGCGCGCCGTACCACTTCGCCTCGCGCGTGGAGGCGTCGTTCGATCAGGACCCACGGGTCTTCGCTGCCTTGCGCGGCGCGCTCGTCGAGCTCTTCCCGGTATTGCGCGACGTGACCATCACCCACCGCTGGGGCGGCCCGCTCGGTATTGCTCGCGACTGGCACGCCTCGGTGGGCCTCGACCCGACCACCCGACTCGCCTGGGCGGGTGGCTACGTGGGCGACGGCGTCTCGACCACCAATCTGGCCGGCCGCACACTCACCGACCTCATCTTGCACCGCGACTCGCCGCTGGTCCGCTTGCCGTGGGTCGGCCACCGTTCGCCACGGTGGGAGCCGGAGCCGCTCCGCTGGCTCGGCGCGAACGCGGCCCTGCGCGCCATGACAAGAGCGGACGTCGCCGAGGCTAAACGGGGCCACCCGCCCTGGGTGGTGTCGGTCGTGAACCGCATACTCGGCCGATGAGCAGGACGACGATCACC
>JBPYES010000532.1:0-2803 GCA_051984825.1 Jatrophihabitantaceae bacterium | reverse complement strand
TGTGCACGCGACCAAGAGCTACGGACAGGGCGACACGGCCGTGCTCGCGCTCGACGACGTGAGCGTGGACCTGCCCGAGGGGCGGTTCTCGGCGATCATGGGGCCGTCCGGATCCGGTAAGTCGACGTTGTTGCACTGCCTCGCCGGCCTCGACGCGGTGACGTCCGGGCAGGTGTTCCTCGGCGACGTCGACCTCGGCCGGCTGACGGATCGGCAGCTGACGCTGCTGCGGCGTATGCAGATCGGATTCGTGTTCCAGTCGTTCAACCTGGTGCCGACGCTGTCGGCGCTGGAGAACATCCAGCTTCCGCTGACCTTGGCCGGGCTGAAGCCGGAACGAAGCTGGCTCGCGACTGTTGTCGAGACGGTCGGCCTGACCGACAGGCTGCACCATCGGCCCGCCGAGCTTTCCGGCGGGCAGCAGCAGCGCGTCGCCGTGGCCCGCGCGCTGGTGAGCAAGCCGGCGATCATCTTTGCGGATGAGCCGACCGGCAACCTTGACTCGCGAAGCGGTGCGGACGTGCTCGGATTCCTCCAGCACGCGTGCGGCGAGCTCGGCCAGACGATCGTCATGGTCACGCACGATCCCGTTGCAGCGGGCTACGCCGACATGGCGGTCTTCCTCGCCGACGGCCGCATCGTCGATGCCGTCGACCGGCCCACGCCTGAGATCGTGCTCGACCACATGAAGCGGCTCGGCGCGTGATCGGCATCGCTTACTCGGAGATGTGGTCGCACAAACGACGTCTCGCCGGCAGCATGATCGCTGTCGTGCTCGGGGTGGCGTTCCTTGCCGGCACGCTGTTGCTCGGCGACACGCTCAAGGCCAACTTCGACAAGCTGTTCACAACCGCAAATGGCAGTACCGACGTGATCTTGCGCGGCTCGACACAGATCGGCTCCGACATCAACGAGAGCCGCTCCGGGGTGAGCGCCTCGCTGCTCGGCGTGGCCCGGTCGACGCCAGGGGTGGCGTCCGCTGAGCCGTACGTCCAAGGCTTCGGCCAGCTCGTCGGCAGCAACGGCAAGCGCATCGGCGGCAACGGGCCGCCGACGACCGCCGCGAACTGGGTCGGCGTTCCGTCGCTCAATCCGTACCGCATCGTCGCGGGGCGCGCGCCGCGCGCAGGCAACGAGGTCGTGATCAACCGAGGCGCCGCCAAGACCGCGAAGCTGCACCTCGGAGACACGACGACCCTGCTGACGCCCCGGCCGTTGCGGGTAACCATCGTCGGCATCTCGACGTTCGGGACAGCTGACGGTTTCGGGCCGTCCACATTCACCGCGATGACACTGCATGCGGCAACGACCTATCTCACCGATGATCCCAGCAGGCTCACCCAGATCCTGATCAAGGCCGCGCCCGGGGTCGCGGCGCCGCAGCTGATCAGCGAACTGCAGCCACGTCTGCCGAGCGGCGTGCAGGCCATCACGGGCACCGATCTGGCCAACGAGAACATCAGCGATATCAACAGCGGATTTCTCGGCTTCCTTCGCAACGCGCTGACCGGATTCGCGGTGATCGCGCTGCTCGTCGCAGTCTTCAGCATCTACAACACGTTCTCGATCCTTGCTGCACAGCGCTCACGCAGCTCCGCGCTGCTCCGCGCAATCGGGGCGACGCGCCGGCAGGTGGTAACCGTGGGCCTGACCGAGGCGCTCACGGTCGGCGTGCTCGGCTCCCTGGCCGGGTGGGCCGTCGGCATCGGGATCGCAGCCGGGCTCAAGGGTGTGTTCAGCGGCTTCGGGTTCGCGTTGCCCGCCGGTGGGCTCGTGTTCCGGGCGAGTAGCGCGGCGATCGCCGTGCTTGCCGGCATCGCGGCGACGCTCATCGCGGGAATCGCACCTGCGCTGCGTTCATCACGGGTACCGCCCGTCGCGGCGCTGCGCGATCAGGCCGCGGAGCGGCGCACCGTGTCCGGGCGGCGGGCGGCTCTCGGCGGGCTGATGACCGCGGGCGGCGTGACCGCTCTGGTGCTCGCCGCCGTGCGCCCCGGTCCGGTTGCCCTCGCCGCGGCAGGTGCTGTGCTGGCCCTGGTCGGGATGGTGGTGTTCGGGCCGGTGGCCGCGCGTCCCGCGGTGGCCGTACTGGGCGCACCCGTCGCGCGCATGCGTGGCGTCACCGGCACGCTCGCCAGCGAGAACTCTGTGCGCAACCCGCGGCGTACCGCGGCCACCGCCTCGGCGCTGCTTATCGGGGTGGCCGTGGTGGCGATGTTCACCGTGGTGGCGGCGTCGCTCAAGGCGTCGGCGGCACACGGCGTGGACCGCGCCCTGACCGCCGACATCGTGGTCGACACGCCGGGCTTCGGCGGAGGCGTGAGCTCACAACGGGGCCGCCTTGACCCCGCGATCGGCGCCCGACTGTCCACTGTGGACGGCGTTCAGGTGGCTACCGGACTCGGCGGCGGCGACGCGCTGATCGGCGGCAAGGCGCACGCCGTGACGGTTGCCGACCCGGCCCGGGTAGGCGAGGTGCTCGACCTCGGCGTCACGTCCGGGGCACTTCGCACGATGACGCCCGCGACGCTCGCGGTGTCAGCCGATGCCGCCAAGAGCAACCACTGGCACGTCGGATCGACGGCTCCGATCACCTACCCGGACGGTGCCCATGGCACAGTAACGGTCGCCGCGATATACAGCCATCCTGACATCACCGGCGACTATCTGCTGACCGCGGTGGGATGGGCACCGCACACCGACCAGGCAGCTGTGTCGAAGATCTTGGTCAAGTTGCGGCCGGGCACAGACGTGGCGGCCGCCAAGGAAGCCATCACCGCGGCGACCAGCGACTACGGCGCGC
>JBPYES010000531.1:0-3991 GCA_051984825.1 Jatrophihabitantaceae bacterium | reverse complement strand
GCCGCAGGTCGATGTCGGCGACCCGCGTGCCGCCGAGCCGGCGCAGGTGGTCCAGCAGGCTGACGAGGTCGCCGGTGTACGCGCGCACCGTGTGCGGCGAGCGGTTGCGCTCCAGACGCAGGTGCCGTTCGAACCCCGACAGCGCATCTTGCATCGCCGACGGCAGCGTGGCGCGAATCTCGCCGGTCCGGCCGTAGCCGTCGGTGCCGAGGGGGCTGCCGCGCTCGGCCGAGGCGGAGTCCGTTGCACGCGAGACCACCCCTCGACCGTGCGAGCAATTCGCTTGCGGGTCAAGCAGGCGCGCCAGGGCTCGGACCGACCGCAGTGCCAGTTTCCGGCGGCGCCACGCCCAGGCGGGGCGTCTGCGCTCGCTTTCGAAATGCGGCCGCCAGGCGAAACCCCTCGTCCGTGGACTCGACAAGCCCGGCAAGTCGCAGCGCCGGCAATGCCCGGATCACTTCGACGACTGGCAGCCCTACCCGCCGGGCGAGCTCGTCCTCACGGGCCGGTCGCCGCACCTGCAGCCCGTCGAATACTCGCCGCGCCCGAGCGTCGAGCAGGTCGATGCGCTGCCGCAGCTGGTCCGGGGCTGCTGCGGCGTCGTCCGATGAGGAGCCGTCGATACCCTCGCCGGCAGTGCCGATCGCCTCGAGCACGTGTTCCAAGGACGCCACCAGTACGGTGCCCGCCGAGCTATCACCGCGTAGCAGCGCATGGCAGCCGGCCGACATCGGCGACGTGACCGGCCCAGGCACTGCCATGAGCGTCCGTCCAAGCTCCTGGCAATGCCGTGCGGTGTTCAACGCGCCGGATCGGGTCGCCGCCTCGACGACCACGGTTCCCGTGGCCAGTGCCGCGATGAGGCGGTTACGCGAAAGGAACCGGTGCCGGTGCGGGGCAGAGCCCGGCGGGCTCTCGGAGACCAGCAGTCCGGTTTCTGCGACGCGCTCGTGCAACGCGGAATTGCCCGGCGGGTACGGGCGATCCAGCCCTCCGGCGGACACCAGGATGGTCTGCCCGTCCGCGCTCAATGCGGCACGATGGGCTGCTGCGTCAATGCCGTACGCGCCGCCCGAGACGATGTCGAAGCCGCGTGCCGCGAGTCCGTAGGCCAGCTCAGCAGTCACGTGCTCGCCATAGGCGGTGGCCGCGCGCGACCCGACGATCGCTGCGCCCCGCACAGCCGCTGCGGTCAGGTCACCAGGGCCCTTTACCCACAACGCCAGCGGGGGCACTGGGTCTCCCCCTTCGCGACGCCGTTCCGCGCCGGCACGGTAGGACCGCAGTAGGCGCAGCGCGGCGGCGTCGAGCGCCGCCAGCGCGAAATGCGGCCACTCCGGCGACTCAGGCACGACGAGGCGCATGCCACGGCGGAGGGCAGCGTCGAGATCGGCTTGGGGATCGGCGGATTCCCGGCGCGCGGCCGTGGCAGCTGCGACCTCGTTCGGCACGTCACCGCTCCGGATTGCCAACGCAGCGGCGACCGGGCCTTCACGCCGCACGAAGTCCCAGAGTGGGACGCACGCTGGCTCGGCGACCCGGCACAGGAACGCCCTGGCCAGCAGCACCTCGTCGCTGACCGAGCTTGGCGGCGACGACGCGTTCATGCCGCCCACGCCGCGGCGCGGCCGGTCCGGAAGAACACGGCCTCTGTGACCTCGTCCGCGCCTGGGGCGCTGCGGCCGGCCAGGTCGGCAAGCGTCCACGCGACCCGCAGCACACGGTCAAAGCCACGTGCGCTCAGGTCTCCGGCGTCCAGATGCCGCTCGGCAGCGAGCAGCGCCAAACGTGGAAGACGCCACGGCCGGCGGCGGAGCACACCGCCCGGAACCTCGGCGTTCGTCCGCCAGCCAGAAACCTTCCAGCGCTCGGCGGCCGCCATTCGCGCCGCCTCGACGCGCGCGGCCACCTCGGCGCTCGACTCGCGCCCAGACGGCTCGGCGAACAGCTCCGCCCGGGATACCGGATCCACGGCAAGCCGGATATCGACGCGGTCGAGCAACGGCCCGGAAAGGCGAAGGCGGTATCGCCGGCGCTGGGCCGGTGCGCACGTGCACTCGCGCCGCCGACCGCCACACGGGCACGGATTGGCAGCGAGGACGAGCTGGAATCGGGCCGGGTAGGTCACGGCGCCGTGGCTGCGCCGCAGGACGACTCGTCCCTCCTCCAGCGGCTGACGCAACGCTTCTAACGCGGTGGGACTGAACTCGGGCGCCTCGTCGAGAAACAGCACGCCACGGGTAGCCAGGGAGATTGCGCCGGGCAGCGCCAGCCTGGACCCGCCGCCCACCAGGGCGGCTACCGAGGCGGTGTGGTGCGGCGCCTGGTAGGGCGGGCGGCGCAGCAGGCACGCGTGTTCGGGTAGACACCCGGCGACCGAATGGACTGCCGTTACTTCAAGAGCGGCCGCGTCATCGAGTTGCGGCAACAAGCCCGGTAGTCGCTGCGCCAGCATTGTCTTGCCGGCGCCGGGAGGTCCCAGCAGGTACAGGTGGTGGCCGCCAGCTGCGGACACCTCGAGCGCGCGCTTGGCTGTGTGCTGCCCGGCGATGTCTGCCAAGTCCGAGCCCCGGTTGACCGTGACGGCGCCGCCCGGTTCAGCGGCAGGCGGGACAGGGCCCTCGTCGCGCAGCCACGCAATGACCTCGGCGAGCGTGCCCGCAGCACGCACGTCGACGCCCGTGACCAGGGCCGCCTCGGCCGCGTTCGGCTCGGCGACCACGACACGCCGCACCCCGGCCTCACGAGCGGACACCACGGCCGGCAGTACGCCGCGGACCGGTCGCAATCGGCCGTCGAGGCCGAGCTCGGCGATCCACGCCAGCCCGGCGATAGCGTCAGGCGGGACCGCCTGCGCAGCGGCCAGCACCGCCACAGCTAGCGCCAGGTCGAAGCGAGAGCCGGCCTTGCGCACGTCGGCGGGCAGCAGCGCGATCGTGATGCGCCGATTCGGCCACTCGGCGCCCGAGTTGAGGACGGCCGCCCGGATGCGATCCCGCGCCTCGACGACGGACACATCTGCCAGGCCGGTGAACGTCAACCCCGGAAGCCCAGCCGACAGGTCGGCTTCGATCTCGACGACCTGCCCGGTGACGCCCGAAAGCGCCAGCGCGAGCGTGCGTGCCATCACCATCCGAGCACTCCACGCAGGTGCCGGACGTTGGCTGCGCCGCGGGGTGCGCGAAGCACCGACACCACGTCGAACCGCAGTTCCGGCCAGAAACGCGGGTCGCCGTACGACTGCTGGTGCGCGAGCCAGCGTAAGGCGAGGCGTCGTAGCCGGAGTGCCTTCGCGCCCAGCACGGCTTCGGCCGGATCGCCGTAGGCCGTGGACGAACGGGTCTTCACTTCGCAGAAGACCAGTACTGGGCCTTCCGTGGCGATGATGTCGAGTTCGCCCTCCGCACAGCGCCAGTTCCGGGCGACGACCGTCAGCCCTGATTCGACGAGGTAACGCTCGGCGATCCGCTGCCCGTACTGGCCGACGGCATCCTTGGCGCGCATGGCTCCACGCTGCCCGCCGGGGCCTGTCAGGTCGGCAGTTCAGGGGAGGTTGTGGATAAGGACAGGCCCTGTGGATGGCCGACTTGACAACGGCTCAGAAGCCGCTCTTGGCATCTGGCAGCTCGAGGTCGGGCTTCTCGAGCTCCTCGATGTTGACGTCCTTGAAGGTCACGACTCGCACCGTCTTGACGAAGCGTGCGGGCCGGTACATGTCCCATACCCAGGCGTCGCGCATGGTCAGCTCGAAGTACACGTCGCCGTCGACGTTGCGGGGCTGTAGGTCGACATCATTGGTGAGATAGAAACGCCGCTCGGTCTCTACCACGTAGCTGAACTGGCCAACTATGTCCTTGTATTCGCGATAGAGCTGCAACTCCATGTCGGTCTCGTAGTTCTCGAGATCCTCAGCGCTCATCGACCGAGCCTCCCTCTCGCCCCGAATGGGCGGGTCGCCGCCTCCGGCGCGCACAGAGCCGGTTCGCTCCGC
>JBPYES010000530.1:0-4350 GCA_051984825.1 Jatrophihabitantaceae bacterium | reverse complement strand
TCCAGCGTCATCTGCGCGACCAACTGCGCGGCGCGCTGCTCCGGCGACTCGCTCGGGTCGAGCCACGGACGGGCCGCCGCGTGCGCGCCGGGTGCCACGATCATCGAGGCCACGGCGACGCTCGCCGCGCCAAGTACGAGGGATCTCATCGAATGGCTCCTCACGCCGTGCCGATCGCGAAGATGTGCATTGCAGGCACCCCGGAGGCGACACCCTGGCTCACGTCTGGCAGCACGATCCGGGCGAGCGTCTTGCCGGCCGCCAACGGGACGCTTACGAGGTAGACGCTGACGGTGTGCGACTGCTGGGCGTTGTTCGGCCGGTTCCGGTAGCTCATCGCAATAGCGACGTCGCTGCCGGCCGGTGGTGCGGCATACCAGTCAGGGACGTTCAGCGTGAACGGCTCGGCGCTGCCGTCGGTGTACACGAGGGTGCCGGTGCCGCTGGACGGCCCGTACGTGGTCGTCGCGAGGAAGCCGAGCGTGCTCCCGGAGCCGGAGAAGTCGATCTTCTGGCCCGCCGCGACGACGTTGTCCGGCTGGCCGGCGGCAGCGGCCGGCCAACCGAAGGCGATCCCGCCCTGGCGGATCGTCGAGCCCGGGGTGACGCCGTCGGCGGCGAGCGCCTGCGCGGAAAGGCTGGACCCGGCGCCGTCGATGTTCGCCGCGCTGGTGGCAGTGTCGTTGCTGACGGCGGCGTTGTCGAACGCGGCCACGACCGACGAGAACGGCGGAGCCGGAGCGGGCAGCCCGATCGACACGCCGTCAAGTTGCTTGTAGCTGGTAGCCGGCGTGCCGGTGACGGCGGCGAAGGGCTGCGACGTGGTGGGACGCCCGACCGGTTCGATGAGGTAGGCATGGCCGGCCTGGGTCGGCACGTCGAACGTGTCCGACGTGGTGGCCGAGACGACGGTCCGCGACGGACCGGCATCGCCGGTGACGACCTGCACCACCTGCCCCGGCCACGGGTTGCGCACCGTCAGCGCGCCGGCCGAGCCAGCCTCGATCGCGACCGTGATCGGCGTCCCGTTCCGCACCTGCACGTCGACCTTGCCGCGGTGCTGGATGTACACAGTGGCGTCCGCATCCCAGTCGCTGGGCCACGCCTGTGCGACACGCAGCACGCCGTCGTAGTCCTGTACGAGCGCGTCCTGCAAGGCAGTCGTCACGACCCCGCCCTGCTCGGCGTACTGCTCCGGGTACGTGCTGCCGAACGACGCCAGCCCCGAGATCCGCTTCTGGTACTTCTCGGTTAGCCCGATCAGCGTGGAACGCATGTCGTCTGCCAGCCCGAGCCGGGCCGCCTGGATGGGGTCGAAGCTCCAGTCGTTGGTCTGTACGTTCGGCCGGTCGGTGAACGTCCGCTTCGCCAGGTCGCTCAGCGGGCCGTCGTCGCTGATCAGGCCGAAGGGCCACACCGGCTCCAGACCGAGGTTCTCGACGTTGTGGGTGCGCGCGGCCTGGTCGTAGGACATGCCGATCACGTCCTGCCCGGTCTGGTCGGCCGTCGGCGGTAGCTGCTGGCTGAGCGTGGCCGCGTCCGTGCGCGGGAACGGCAGCACGTGCGGCAACGCGGTGTGGATGGCGTCGACCAGGTCGCTGTCGCGGCCGAGCAGCGTCGCGGCCTGCGCTACCGCGGGGAACACCGCGTCCATCGCGGCGATGTCGGTGGTCGGGTCGTGGACGTCCCACTGCGTCTCATGTGCGTTCGACGGATCGGTGTGCAGATATCCGTCAGCACCCGTCTTGGCGTACGCGAGCATGAACCGCGCCCAGGCGGCCATCACCGGGTAGTTCTGGCGCAGGAACCCGATGTCGTCGGTGGCCTGGTAGGTCTGCCAGATGAACAGGGTGACCTCGCCGCCCGTGCTCAGCGTGCGGGCGTTGTAGTTCGGCGGACCCTGCGAGCTGCAGTCCAGGTACGGGTTGGCGCCCCAGTTGCCACTGCTGTCCTTGTGCACCTGCATCCCGATGCCGTTGAAGCGCATCGTCTCCGGCGTGCACGCGCCCGCAATCCCACCGAACTGGCTCGCCGTCCAGGACTCGATGGTCGGCAGGTCGTCTCGGTACATGGCGAAGTAGGCGTCGTCGTTGCCGAAGGCGCCGGCACCGAGGCTGGCGGTGACGAGCATGCGCAGGTTCCAGCCCCAGTACGAGGACGGGTCCCAGGAGTGGTTGTCCTGCGCGGAGTCGAACAGGTCCGCCACACCGGCCTGCGATCCGGGACGGACGGTGCCACGCTCCGCGGCGGCGGCATACAGGCTGACGGTGCGGATGTTCTCCATGTACTGCGCGGCCCCGTCCGCCGAAGAGAGTCGCATCAGCCCCACGTGCTGCCAGTAGTCATGCCACCAGCGCAGCTGCGGATTCTCCATCGCCTGGCTGTCGCGTTCGGTGTCCGCGGTAAGCATCGTCCGGGCGACGGCGAGCGCATCGGCGTTGCCCTGCGGCCATTGCGGCGCGGCGGCCACCACGCGGAACGAGCCGTCCGCGTGCGGCTTGAAGCTGACCTGCACGCTGCGCGGGTCGGTGACGCCGGCTTGCACATCACGGCCACCGGCGCTCACGGCGGCCATTGCGCCGAACGTCGCGCCACTCGAGCCGGGGCGACCGGTGTCTGTCCAGGTCTGCGAGAGCGCGCCGAACGGTCCGGCCGCGGCGGCGGTGGGGGTGCGCGGCTGCCACAGCGAAAGCTGTGCGGTCTGCGTCGTATCGGGGTCGGCGCCTGTGACATCGACGACCAGTTCATCGGTGTCGGCACGCACGTAGACCTTTGCGGTCATGCCACCGCCGGACTCGACCAGCATCCCGTCGTTGAGGTCCAGGCGGCCCTGGTAGTCGTCGGCGCTGGTGAGCCGAGCGAGACCGGGAACAGCGAGCTGGCCCGGAGAGAGCCGGTCGGGCATCGTGTCGGCCCGGTTGAGCTGCGCGGTCAGGCCGTTCGCCGACCATACGCCGGCGCCTAGCGCCCCGTTGCCCAGCGGAAGTGCCTGCCCGGCCTGGACATTCGGCTGGCCGAGCACCACGTCGGACCGCCCGACCACACCGGGGACGTCCACCTGGAAATGGCCCTGGCTCCATGCGGTCGTCGTCGCGGGAGCCGCATCGGCGAATGCCGCCCCGACCGGCGCCGTGAGGGCGAGAGCAACCGCTACGACGGTTAGTCGGCGTACAAACGGCAGCTTGGCGGCCGCAAATGCACTGGACATCGATGCGTCAAACCTTTCGTTTAGTCAATCCGTTCACGTCGTCGATCAGCCCGGCATGAACGACTGCACCTCGGCGAGCGCTAGCTCGTTCGTGCCAGCGAGCTGGATGCGGACGTAACGCCCGGAGCGGCCGACGTCGACCGTCGTCGGGAACCCGGCCTGCGCCGTCTGGTGCGACGACCACACGCCGGGCTGGTTCAGCGTGTCCGTGATCGAGGTCGATGCGAACGGCGTATCCGACACGAAGACGTAGTAGTCAGCGAGCCGGTCCTGGCAGCAGCTCGCCCGGTTCCAGATCACGAGCTGGTCGATCGGATACGACTGGCCCGCGTCGACCTGCCACCACGGCTGTGGTGTGTTCTTGGTGTCGGAGAAATTGCTGACGCTGCCGTCGACGGCGTTCTTCGCCGGGTAGCTGGACGAGTAGTCGGAAGATTGGCTCGCGGTCGCGGCCTGGAGCACATCCACCGGCGGGATCGTGCCCGTCGCGCTGCCAGCGGCGGTCGTCACCGTCACCGGCGACGGCGCGACTCCGGGTGGCGTCGTCGCCACGAGGAAGGCCGATGACAGCACGCTCACGCTCGCCGCGGGCGTGCTGCCGAAGGTCACGGACGCGTCCTGGGTCAAGCCGTCTCCCGCGACGAATACCGTCGACCCGGCGTGCTGCACATAGCTCACTTGGGGCGTCCGACCGGTGACGAGGTCGCGGAACGAACCGGAAAGCCCGGCGTCCGTGATCGTGGCCGTGGGCAGGTCCGAGGCCATCGGCCGCGCTGGAATCGTCACATCGTCCGCGTAGTTCACGTCGATGCCACCGGCCGGATTGCAGTGGTACTGCCCGACCGCCTGCGCGGAGTACAGCCCGGTGACGTCGAAGTGGCCGGTGGATTGGCAGCCACCCTGCGCAATGCTGCCGCCCCACTGCACGTTGCCGTCCCAGTGGATCCACTGCGAGCCGGCGTCGTCGTACCAGGTGAAGTTCGAGTGCCCCTCGTCCCAGGCGACGTTGCCCTCAGCGTGCAGTCCGTGCGCGATGCTCGCGGCACGGTCGACAGTCCCGTCCGCGTTGGTGATCGTCTGGCCCTGGTGGCCCTCGACATAGATCGCGCCGCCGTCGCTGAGCACCTGCATGAAGCCGTGGA
>JBPYES010000529.1:0-4989 GCA_051984825.1 Jatrophihabitantaceae bacterium | reverse complement strand
CGAGCTCATCGGCGAGCTGAGTGAGGTTGCCGGCCTCGACCTGCTGCGGCTCGGCACCACCGCTGGCGCCGACGAGATCAAAGACACAGCCGTCACGCAGCCACTGATCGTCGCGCTTGGGCTGCTTGCCGTCCCGCACCTCGGCGTGGACGACACGAGCGCCGGCGCGTCGGTGATCGCCGGGCACAGCGTCGGCGAGCTGACCGCAGCCGCCGTGGCGGGCGCCCTCACGCCGCGTGCCGCAGTCGGGTTCGCTGCCCGCCGCGGCGCCGCGATGGCAGCCGCCTGCGCACTGGAGCCGACCGGGATGTCCGCGTTGCTCGGCGGGGACCCCGACGACGTTGCCGCGGTGATCGAAGCCGCGGGGCTCACGCCGGCCAACCGCAACGGTGCCGGGCAGATCGTCGCCGCGGGTGCGCTTTCGGACCTGGCGAAGCTGGCCGCGGAACCGCCGCCCGGCGTTCGGGTACGCCCGCTGCCAGTTGCCGGAGCGTTCCACACCACCTACATGACGCCGGCCGAAACGGTATTGCGAGATTACGCAGCGACGCTGGATATCACCGACCCGCACCACCTGCTGCTGTCCAACGCGGACGGCACGGCTGTCGACGACGGTGGCGCGCTGCGAGACCGGCTGGTCGCACAGGTCACTCTGCCGGTGCGGTGGGATTTGTGCCTGCGCACGCTGCGCGACTTGGGCGTGAGTGCCGCGGTCGAGCTGCCACCCGCCGGCACGCTCACCGGCATCGCTAAGCGCGAGCTGCCTGGCATCGAGCTGCTCGCCCTCAAGACGCCCGCCGACCTCGACGCGGCCAGGCGGCTCATCAGCAGCCAACCGCAGCACGGACAGGGCGAGCACACCCTCGACTTCCGGGTCGTCGTCGCTCCGGCCAAGGGCGTGTTCACGCCTGCGGCTGTCGAGGAAGGGACGCAGCTCACCCGCGGCGCGCTGCTCGGCACCGTGCGCACCAACCGGGAGGAGCACTCGATCGTCGCGGGCAGCGCCGGCGTCCTCGTCGAATGGCTGCGCCGCGACGGCGACATCGTGGCGGCCGGCCTGCCGATAGCCCGGCTCTCCAGCGGATCGGAGGCGCCATGAGTGAGCATCGCAGGGCCGTCGCGCCGGGCGGAGAAGCGCAAGTCAGGGCAGCGATGAGCGCTCGCGCGAAGAGCCAGGAGGCATCGTGATCAACGGCGTGCAGGCACGCATCCGCGGGCTGGGGCACTACCAGCCGGCCAACATCGTCACGAACGACGACCTGGTCGCGCGCGGCGTCGACACCACCGACGAGTGGATCCGCAGCCGGGTGGGCATCGTCGAGCGGCGCTACGCGGAACCGGACGAGACCGTGGTCGACATGGCCGAGCACGCGGCCAGCAAGGCGCTCGCCGCTTCCGGCGTGGCGGCCGACGACGTGGACCTCGTCGTCGTCACCACCTGCACGATGTCGACGCCGATCCCCGCTGCCGCTCCGGAGCTGGCCAGCCGACTGGGCATTCCGGCACCCGGCGCTTACGACCTGAACACCGGGTGCTCCGGATTCGTGTACGCGCTGAACACCGCGGCGGCCGCGGTGCAAATCGGCCAGGCCCGCAATGTCCTCGTCGTCGCGTCCGAGCGCTTCTCAGGATGGCTGGATTTCTCGGACCGCTCGACGTGCATCATCCTCGCCGACGGCGCCGGCGCCGCGGTTGTCGGCGCGTCCGACGAGCAGGCGATCGGCCCGATCGTGTGGGGCAGCGACGGCGCCCAGTCCCGCAGCGTGATCATCGACGACGACACGCGCTACTTCGCCCAGGAGGGCCAGGCCGTCTACCGTTGGGCGACGTCGCGGATGCCGGCCGTCGCGCTCGAGGCGTGCCGCCGCGCCGGCGTGGACCTTGCCGACATCGCCGCATTTGTTCCCCATCAGGCCAACCTGCGCATGATCGAGGCGCTCGCCAAGAAGCTCGGCGCACCAAATGCCATCGTGGCCCGCGACGTTCAAGTTTCGGGTAACACCTCCGCCGCCACGATCCCGCTGGCGTTGTCGAAGATGGTCGAACGGGGCGAGATTCCCTCCGGGGCTCCGGTGCTGCTGCTCGGTTTCGGCTCCGGTCTCGCCTACGCAAGTCAAGTCGTAACCGCACCCTGACAAGAAAGGAATCAACCAGTGCCAGCCTCCCCCGACGAGATCCGCGCCGGACTCGCCGAGATCCTCCAGGAAGTCGCCGACGTCGCCCCCGAGGACGTGGTCGACACCAAGTCGTTCACGGACGACCTGGACGTCGACTCACTGTCAATGGTCGAGGTGGCCATGGCCGCCGAGGAGAAATTCGGCGTCAAGATTCCCGACGACGAACTGCCCAAGCTCAAGACGGTCGGCGACGCCGTCAGCTACATCGAGTCCAACGCCTGAGAGGAAGACACGATGACCGACGAGATCGTCGTCACAGGGCTGGGTGCGACGACGCCTCTCGGCGGTGACGTCAAATCCACCTGGGACGCCCTGCTGAAAGGCCGCTCCGGAGTGACTGCGGTGCCCGAGGACTGGCCAGCCGGCATGGCGGTGCGGATCGCGGCCCGCATGGCCGTCGAGCCGGCCGACCTACTCCCCCGGGCGCAGGCCCGACGGATGGATAGGGCCCAGCACGCCGCGATGGTCGCCGCCGATGAGGCGTGGGCCGACGCCGGCTTCGTGGGCACCACCGAGGACAACGGGCTGGTGCCGGAGCGGGTCGCCGTCGTCATCGGCACCGGCATCGGCGGTGTGGGCAGTCTGATCGCCCAGCACGATGTAATCCTGGAGAGAGGCCCGAGCAAGGTCAGCCCGATGCTCATCCCGATGGACATGCCCAACGGGCCAGCCGCGTACGTCGGTCTCAAGATCGGCGCTCGTGCCGGCGTGTTCACGCCGGTCAGCGCCTGCGCCTCCGGAGCGGAGGCCATTGCGTACGGGCTGGACCTGCTCCAACTCGACCGGGCCGACCTGGTCGTCGTCGGTGGCACCGAGGCATTGATCCACCCGTTGACGATTAGCGGGTTCGCGCAGATGCGGGCAATGAGCACCCGCAACGACGACCCGACGGGCGCCTCCCGCCCGTTCGATCGTGACCGGGACGGATTCGTGATCGGCGAGGGCGCAGGGGCGCTCGTGCTGGAGCGTCGCCGCGATGCCGAGGCGCGTGGCCGGCGACCGTACGCGGTGCTGACGGGTGCCGGGATCACGTCGGACAGCCACCACATCACGGCTCCCGACCCAACAGGCTCCGGTCAGCAGCGGGCCATGCGGCTGGCCGTGTCGCGCTCCGGGCTCAGTCCCGCGGACGTGGTGCACATCAACGCGCATGCGACGTCGACACCTGCGGGAGACCTCGGCGAAGCACGCGCCGCGGCAGCGCTTTTCGGCGAACAGATCGTTGTCACAGCCCCGAAATCGATGACCGGCCACCTCATCGGCGCGGCCGGCGCGGTGGAGAGCATCGCCACGGTGCTCACCGTCCGGGACGACGTCGTCCCCCCGACGATCAACCTGCAGCACCCCGACGACGAACTGTGCGTCGACGTGCCGACCGAGGTGCGCGCGATGCCGGTGCCGGCCGCGATCTGCAACTCGTTCGGCTTCGGTGGGCACAACGCGTCGGTCCTTTTCCGAAAGGCCTGATCATGACGCTCACGCTGGACGCCCCACCCGAGGTCGATCCCCGCGACCCGGAGCTGCGCCTGTCGAAGCTGCTCGACCCCGGCTCGTTGCGGCCGCTGTCTCCGCGCGACAAGAGCGGGGTGTTCGCCGTGCGCGGCACCATCGACGGCGCGCCGGTGACCGCCTTCGCCACGGACGCCACCGTGATGGGCGGTGCCATGGGGTCAGTGGGCTGCCGATACATCGTCGACGCGATCGACACGGCGCTGCGCGAGCGCGTGCCGGTCATCGGGCTCTGGCACTGCGGCGGTGCCCGACTCGCTGACGGCGTCGAGGCGCTGGACGCCGTGGGGCAGGTGTTCGCGGCGATGATCCGGGCGTCCGGGCGGGTGCCGCAGATCTCGGTCGTGCTCGGCCCTGCCGCCGGAGGCGCCGCCTATGGCCCGGCGCTCACCGACCTGGTGATCATGTCCAATTCCGGGCGGGTGTTCGTCACCGGCCCGGACGTGGTGCGCAGCGTTACCGGCGAGAACGTCGACATGGAGTCCCTGGGCGGCGCCGACACCCACGGCCGGCGCAGCGGTGTCGTCCACATCGTCACCGACACCGACGAGGCCGCGCTCGACACCGCGCGGGACGTCACGTCGCTGCTTGCCACGCAGCAGACGTTCGAGCTACACGCGCTCGGGCCGGACCCCGACCTTGCCGCCCTGCTTCCGGAAAGCGCCAAGCGTGCCTACGACGTCCACCCACTGATCGACGGCATCCTCGACGCGTCGACGTTCGTCGAACTGCACGCCAAGTGGGCGCCCAACGTCGTGACCGGGCTGGGCCGGCTGGCCTCGCGCACCGTCGGCGTCATCGCCAACAACCCGCTGCGGCTCGGTGGCTGCCTCGACTCGCCGTCCGCGGAGAAGGCGGCGCGGTTCGTGCGGATGTGCGACGCGTTCGGCGTCCCGCTCGTCGTGCTGGTCGACGTACCGGGTTATCTGCCCGGCGTCGGCCAGGAATGGGACGGCATCGTGCGCCGGGGCGCCAAGCTGCTGCACGCGTTCGGCGAGGCAGTGGTGCCCCGGGTGACGCTGGTAACCCGCAAGGCCTACGGCGGCGCCTACATCGCGATGAACGCCCGGTCGCTCGGCGCCAGCACCGTATACGCCTGGCCCGGCGCTGAGGTCGCCGTGATGGGTGCGTCCGCGGCGGTGGGCATCCTGCACCGCAAGAAGCTGGCCGCGGCGCTCCCGGGCGAACGTGAGGCGCTGCACGCTGCGCTCGCCGCCGAGCACGAGCGCATCGCCGGCGGGGTGACGCGGGCGATGGACATCGGCGTCGTCGACGGCGTGATCGAGCCGGCCCGGACCCGCAC
>JBPYES010000528.1:0-8200 GCA_051984825.1 Jatrophihabitantaceae bacterium | reverse complement strand
TGCCGGTGATCGCCGCGATCGCGGTGTTGAGCGCCACCAGGGCGGTGCCGTCGTTGACGAGGCTCTCGCCCTCCAGGATCGACACGATGGGCCGCGGCATGCCTACCCGCCGGGCAATGCTGGTGGCAGCGACCGCGTCCGTCGGAGCCACCACCGCACCCAGCGCGAAGGCGGCGGCGAGCGACACGGCAGGCACCACCCACCACGCCACGAGCCCGACGACCGTCATGGTGAAGCCGACCAGTCCCACCGACAGCAGCGCGATGCTCTGCCGGTTGGCCTTGAAGTCGACGAGCGACGTCCGGATCGCCGCCGCGTAGAGCAGCGGTGGCAGCAGCCCGACGAGGATCAGGTCCGGGTTGATCTCTATGCGGGGGACGCCGGGCAGATAGGACGCGACTACACCGGCGGCCACGAGGAGCACCGGCGCGGGCCAGCCGAAGCGACGCGATACGCCGGCCACGACCGTGATCGTGATGGCGAGGCCCAGCAGCACCAGCGTCTCGTGCATCAGCACATTCTGCGGGCTTAGGTCTCGCCGCGCAGCCTGGCCGCGGCCACCTCCGGTGTGACGTCGTTGATCCACACGCCGGCTCCGGACTCCGACCCGGCCAGGTACTTCAGCTTGCCCGGCGCGCGCCGGATAGTGAACACCTCGGCGGCGAGGTGCCACACATCCCGGTCGCGCTGCACCGGCGCCTGATGCCAGCCCGCGATATACGGCGTGCGGCCGCCACCGAAGAGCCGATCGAAGCGCTGCAGGACGTCGAGGTAGATGCGGGCAAGATCGTCGCGCTCTTCGGCGCTGAGCGAGGGCAGGTCAGGGACGTGGCGCTGTGGCACGAGCCGCACCTCGTAGGGCCACCGCGCCGCGAACGGCACGTGCGCCGTCCACAAGTCGGTCTCGGCTACCACCCGGATCGATGCCTTGCGCTCGGCCGCGACGATCGTGCATTGCAGGCAGCTGGCTGTCTCGTCGTAGTACCTGCGCGCGACCGCGCCGGCCCGCTCGAATCGGGACGGGACGAATGGGTAGGCGTAGATCTGCCCATGCGGGTGGGTCAGCGTCACGCCGATCTCCTCGCCGCGGTTCTCGAAGCAGAACACGTACTCGACGCCGTCGAGCTGCTGCAGCTCGAGGGTGCGGTCGGCCAGCGCATCGATCACCGTGCGCGCCCGTGAGGGCGGCAGCTGGGCGAACGACGTGTCGTGGTCGCTGGTGAAGCACACGACCTCGCACCGCCCGATGCCGGGAGCCGAGCGGAACGGGAACTCGTCCGTGGCGAGCTCCTCGCTTGCCTGCGTCGTCAGCGACGGGAACCGGTTCTCAAACACCACGACGTCGTAGTCGCTGGCTGGGATCTCGGTCAGCCGGCCGTCTCGGGACGGGTCGAGCGGGCAGTCGCTGGTCGGCGGCCGATAGGTGCGCGACTGCCGGTGCCCCGCGATCACCGACCAGTTACGAAACAGCGGATCCCAGCGGATCTGCGACGACGTCGCGGTGGCCGGCAGATCGCGGCGATCCGGGGCGCTGCGATCGACCCCGGGCTGCTCGTCGTAGTAGAGCAACTCACGCCCGTCGGCGAGCCGCGTTCTCTGCCGGAACGTCATGTGCCGCTGGGCGCCTCGGGCGCGACCAGGATGACCTCGTCGATGGCATCGTCCAGGATGCTCCGCGCGTCGAACGGCAGGGCATCGTCGGTGATCAGCACATCTACGGCCGATAGCGGCCCGAAATCGGCAAGGCCGACGATGCCCCACTTCGTGGAGTCGACGAGCGCGATCACCTCGCGGGCACTGGCGAGCAGCGCGCGGTTCGTCTCGGCCTCGGCAAGGTTCGGCGTGGTGAGGCCGGCCTTGCCGTCGAATCCGTGGGCGCCGAGGAAGAGCTGATCGACATGCAGCGAGCGGATCGTCAGGTCGGCTACCGGGCCGACGAGTGCGGCGCTCGGGGTGCGCACCCCGCCGGTGAGGATGACGGTCTGCTGCGTCGGATCGCCCATCGAGGCGATCGTGTCGGCAACCGTGGTGGAGTTGGTGACGACGGTGAGTCCGCGGACCGTCGCGAGGTGCTGGGCCATCGCCCAGGTCGTGGTCCCGGCGCTGATGGCGATTGCGGTGCTCGGCTTGACGAGCTGCGCGGCGCGGGCGGCGATGGCGCGCTTGGCCGGCTGCTCGAGCGCCCGCTTGGCCTCGAAGCCGGGCTCTTCCGTCACGTTGCCGGAAAGCACTGCGCCGCCGTGCACCTTCTGGAGCACGCCGTCCGCGGCGAGCTGTTCCAGGTCGCGACGGATCGTCATGTCCGAGACGCCGAGCAGCTCGGTAAGCTCGCTGACCCGGACGCCGCCGGTGCGGCGCAGCTCGTCGAGGATCAGGGCTTGGCGCTGGCGTGCGAGCATTTGGCCCTCCCCGGGCTGGTACGCGTTGGCCCCTGAGGGCCCCAAGGAGACCCTGCCACTTTCCAGCACACTCTAACAAAAGTCAACAACATCGCGCAGGCTTGCGCAGTGGCCCGTTTCTGGGCGGGTCAGGGTGCGGGTTGCCAGGTGGCGCCGCCGTCGCTAGTGGCGTAGACGTCAGTGGTGACGGTACAACCGCTCTTGCCCTGGGCGCAGCTGGCAGTGTCGACTTGTGCGAGTCCGAGCTGCGGTGTGGCGAAGCTCAACGTGGACGGCGGGGCCGGCAGCCCGCTCGGAGTGAAGCTGCGCTTGCCGGAACTGCTCACCACGGTGAAGCGCAATGTGTTCGGGTCGGAGACGACCGTGTCGGCACCCGGTACGACGCTGACCGGCGCGCTCGACCCCCCGCCGAGCTCGCCGGTCAGCGGTACCTGCCCGAGCGATTGAAATGCCCGGCCGTTGGTGGTGGTGAGCAAGTCGACGCTCGGCGTGCCGGTGTGGCTGGTTACCGGAACCAGCAGTGCACCGTTCGGCAGTGTCGCCGGAGTGCCGATGCTCGGCGTTGCCGGATCGACATTGCGCAGCGGCGCCACCGGCCCGGCTACCGGCACCGGTTGCCACGCGCCGGCCGTCGCGTTGCCGAGGTACAGCCGCGATGAGAGAACCCCACCGCTGAGGGCGAGCTGCCCATGCCACCACGCGACCTGCCCCGCGGCCGGCGCCGGGTGTGCGGCGAGCGCACCGCCGGCCGCCTGGCCCACCAGAACGTCCGCCTGCCCGGCGACACCGGTCGAGGTCGAGCGGTCGAGCATCATCGCGAGCTTCGAACCGTCGGCGCTGAGCGCGAGCTGGACACCCGCGACGTCCGGGGTCGAGGCCACCTGGCGCTGCTGCCAGCTGTGGCCGCCGTCGTGCGTGGAGTCGAGGGTGACCCCGCCGGCACCGACCCGTGCGGCGTAGATGCTCGCGCCGTGGCCGGTCACGCTCGCACCCGCCGCAGGCAGATGCGGCAAGGGGACGGCAGTCCACCGGGTGCCGGCGACGGCGTACACGACGGCACGGCCGTCGTTGACGCCGGTCACGCCCGACGCGCTGATCGCGGCACCGACGGGCGGCGCCGGATGCGACCTGGGCTGCGCTGACGCGCAGCCGGCAAGGGCCGTGACGACCACGCAGGCGGCGGCAAGGACTCTCAGTGACATGGCGAGCTCGCACTTATCCGCGTGGCCGCGCCATAGACCGCGCCGTACGCGCAACGGCTGTCGATGTTCAGCGTTACGCCGTTCTCGGTCTGGTTGTGCCCGCCCCGGTACTGCTTGTGCCGCTGCTCGTACACCCAGAACGTGCTGGACACGCAGTTGAACGACCGCGTCGACGGATTGTTGTCCCACTGCGCGCCGTCGGCGAAGTCCGGCGGATGCTTGATCTGCGCGAAGTCGGCGAGGTACCCGCCGCACGTCGAGGTATACACACCCGCGGTCTGCGCGGGTGCCACGTGCAGTTGCTCGACCCATCCCTCCACGAACGCCTTCGTCGTGACGCGGCACGCGACCGTGTCGTTCGAGGGCGCCTCCAGGTCGAGATCGATCGGCACGCTCGACGTGTTCTGGAGCTTTCTCCATGCCTGGTACGCGGCGCGCGCCTCGGCCTTGCCCTGCGAGTACGCGGTCGTCGCGTTGCGGCTGAAGTATGACGACTGGCCGGCGGTGCACGGATTCTGCCGGCCGACCCAGATGGGCAGCAGGTCCCAACCCATCGCGATCACGCTGTTGACCCACGACGTGGTCAGGTTCGGCTGCGCGCACCCGCGATCGCTGCCGCCGATGTAGATGCCCCAGTACGAGAAGGGAGTGTTGTTCCAGAACGCCCTCATCTGATTCAGGCTCGGCGCGGTACAGCTGTCGCCGCCGTAGCCGGACAGCTTCTGGACTCCCGCCGCCTGAACCGCCTGGGCATGCCACGCCGGGAGCACGCCCACGACGATCAAGAGCACCGCGAGTAACCGCGCTGCGAGCCTGCGCCGTGATCTTGGCACGCGGGTAAGATAGCGATCTTCATCCAAGATCACCACCCCCCGGAGTGATCTAATTACGCTCTGCCGCCTGTATTCGCGGCGAACAGGGGGTTACAGCGGGCGCAATAAGTCGTCGGCGTCGGTGATCGTGTACGCATAACCCTGCTCGGCCAGGAACCGCTGCCGATGCGCTGCGTATTCGGCGTCCAGCGTGTCGCGCGCGACCACCGTGTAGAAGTGCGCCTGCCGGCCGTCGTGCTTGGGGCGCAGCACCCGTCCGAGCCGCTGCGCCTCCTCCTGCCGCGAACCGAACGTTCCGGAAATCTGCACCGCGACGGCCGCCTCCGGCAGGTCGATCGAGAAGTTGGCGACCTTGCTGACGACCAGCACGCGCTGCTCGCCGGAGCGGAACGCATCGTATAGCCGCTCGCGCTCGCGGGTGGTGGTCGAGCCCTGAACGATCGGCACGTCGCCCAGCTCCGCTGCGATGTCGTCGAGCTGGTCCAGGTAGGCCCCGATGACGAGCACCTGGTCATCCGAGTGCTTGTCGACGATCGTCTTGATCACCGACAGCTTGGTGCGCGCCGTCGCCGCGATGCGATACCGATCCTCGGGCTCGGCGGTGGCGTAGTTCATGCGCTCGGCGTCGGTGAGGGTCACGCGCACCTCGGTGCAGTCCGCCGGCGCGATCCACCCCTGGTTCTCGATGTCTTTCCACGGGGCGTCGTAGCGCTTCGGGCCGATGAGGCTGAACACGTCGCCTTCCCGGCCGTCCTCGCGGATCAGCGTGGCGGTCAGGCCCAGCCGCCTGCGTGACTGGAGGTCGGCGGTGAGCCGGAAGATCGGCGCCGGCAGCAGATGCACCTCGTCGTAGACGATCAAGCCCCAGTCGCGGGAGTCGAACAGCTCCAGGTGGCGGTACTCGCCCTTCCGCCGCGTGCTCATGATCTGGTATGTGGCGATGGTGACGGGGCGGATCTCCTTGCGTTCGCCGCTGTATTCGCCGATCTCGTCCTCGGTCAAGGACGTGCGCGCGATGAGCTCACGCTTCCACTGCCGGCCGGCCACCGTGTTGGTAACCAGGATGAGCGTCGTCGCCTTCGCCTGGGCCATCGCCGCCGCGCCGACGAGCGTCTTGCCCGCGCCGCACGGCAGCACGACCACGCCGGAACCCCCGTGCCAGAACGAGTCGGCCGCCTCACGCTGGTAGTCCCGCAGGTGCCACGCGTCCTCGCGGAGCTCGATCGGGTGTGCCTCGCCGTCGACGTAACCGGCGAGGTCCTCAGCGGGCCAGCCGATCTTGAGCAGCGCCTGCTTGAGGCGTCCCCGCTCGGACGGATGCACCACGACGGTGTCGTCGTCGATGCGCTCACCGAGCATGGGGGCGATCTTCTTGTGGCGCAGCACCTCTTCGAGGACGGCCCGGTCGAGGCTGATCAGCACCAGCCCGTGCGCAGGGTGCTTGCTCAGCTGCAGGCGCCCGTAGCGGTCCATGGTGTCTGCGACGTCAACCAGCAGCGCGTGCGGCACGGCATAGCGGGAGTACCGGACCAGCGCATCGACGACCTGCTCTGCGTCGTGCCCAGCAGCGCGCGCATTCCATAGCCCCAGCGGGGTCAGCCGGTAGGTGTGAACGTGCTCAGGAGAGCGTTCCAGTTCGGCGAACGGGGCAATGGCCGCGCGTGCGTCAGGTCCTTGCGGGTGGTCGACCTCCAGCAAGAGAGTCTTGTCGGATTGCACGATGAGCGGTCCGTCGGTCACGTCTCTCCTCTGTGATGTCCTGCGGCCATTGTCCCAACGGCGCTGACATCGTGTGTGTTCCTTTTGCTGTGTGGCACCGGTTACGAGCTGAGCACGGTAAGCAGCCGGGCGACCTCGTCGGCGACCGCCGTGCGGGCGCCACCCAGGTACTTCCTGGCGTCGACGGCCTTCGCATCGGCATCGAGGTAGGCCCGCACAGCCGTGGTGAACGCCTTGTTCAACTGCGTGCCGATGTTCACCTTGGCGATGCCACGCGCGACTGCCTGGCGCAGCCCGTCGTCCGGCACCCCGGACGAGCCGTGCAGCACGAGCGGCATCGGCACGGCCTCGCGCAGTGCCCCGATCAGGTCGAAGTCCAGCACGGCGTCGCGGGTGAGCATCGCGTGGCTCGTCCCCACGGCGACGGCGAGCGCGTCGACGCCGGTGCGCTCGACGAACGCGCGTGCTTCGGTCGGATCGGTCCGCGCGCCCGGGGCGTGCACGCCGTCCTTGCCGCCTACCTCGCCGAGCTCCGCCTCGACCCAGACGCCGGCGTCGTGGCATTGCGCGACCACTGCCGCGGTGGCAGCTACGTTCGCGGCGTAGTCGAGTGCCGAGGCATCGAACATGACGGAGCTGATGCCCAGGGAGATCGCTTCCCGGACGAGGGCGGCCTCGGTCGCGTGGTCGAGGTGCACCGACATCGGCATCACGGCGGCTCGCGCCAGCGCCAGCGCCGCCGCCCCGATCGGAGCGAGCCCGCCGTGATAGCGCACCGCGTTCTCGCTGATCTGCAGGATGGCTGGACGTCGTGCGGCTTCCGCGCCCTGGGCGATCGCTTCGGCGTGCTCGATCGTGATCACGTTGAACGCACCGGCGCCGGTGCCGGTGCGCGCCGCGTCAGCGACGATGTCGGCAGTGGACGTCAGCGTCATCCCAGCCGCCAGGCGAGTATCGCGGCGCCCAGCGCGCCGGCCTGATCACCGAGCTCGGCACGCACCAGGCGGGGATGTCGCTGGAACGTCAGCAACGCGTCGAGCGCCTCGGTCAAGGGATCCATCAGCACCGCGCCGGCGCCGGCGAGACCGCCGCCGATAACCACCAGATCCGGGGCGAGCAACGTGACGTACGCCTGCAGCGCGCGCGCCAAGGCAGTGACGGCGCGCTGCCAGACAGCCCGCGCGTCGGGATCACCCGCTACGACGAGCTCGGACACCAGGCCCTCGGCCGGGCGCCCGCTGCGCTGCGCGTATTCCCGGTCGATCGCCGCGGCGGATGCGATGGCCTCGAGGCAGCCACGCGCCCCGCATCGGCAGATCGGGCCGCCGGGGTCGACGATCAGGTGCCCGATCTCGCCGCCGTATCCATGCCCCGAGTACGGCTGACCGCCGACCACGATCGCTCCGGCAATGCCGGTGCCAATGGGTAGGAACAGGTAGTCGCTGGCCCCGCGTGCTGCGCCGAGTTGCCCTTCGGCGAGACCGCCGGCGCGCACATCGTGTTCGAACGCCACCGGGATGCCGAGCCGCTTGTGCACCAGCTCCCGTAGCGGCACGTCGCGCCAGCCGAGGTTCGCCGCGAACTCGGCAACGCCGTCGTCGACGATGCCCGGCACCACGACCCCGGCGGCGTGAGCCAGAAAGCCCTGCTGCACGGCGGCTTTCTGCAGCTCCGCAGCAGTGTCCAGGATGCGCTCGACGACCGCGTCCGGGCCGTCCTCGCTCCGCGTCGCGACGCGCCGGGACGCGATCACCCGGAAGGCGCTGTCCACCAGCGCCGCCTTTATCGAGGTGCCGCCAACGTCCATCGCGATAACGCACTCCATGGCGTTGAACCTAGGGTCCCTGGAGGATGACCGAGCGGGTGAGGTTTCGGGGCTGATCGGGGTCGAGGCCGCGCGCATCCGCGAGCCCGATGGCCGTGCGTTGCGCACGAATCAACTCCGCCATCGGGTCGAGTCGCGAGTCGACCCAGATAGCGCCGGTGTCGACGACATCGTCGCGCAGCCGGTCGGGTGCCTGGCCCAGCATCCACACCACGCTGCGCA
>JBPYES010000527.1:0-6374 GCA_051984825.1 Jatrophihabitantaceae bacterium | reverse complement strand
AGCAGCTCGTCACCGCGAAGCGTCAGCTCGGCGTAGCGCTGCTGTATGCGCACCGAGAATTGCAACGCCGTGCTCACCACGAGGACGGGCAGCTCCAACAGCCGATCGGGCAGCGTGCGTGCTTGCTCGACGGTGATAGCGGCCAGGCCGAGCGCCGCGCGCACCGGAGCGGGGAGAGGCGCCATCCCCCGAGCATGCACCATGTGGGGGCGGAGGCGCGCGGTACCCGTCACTTTCCTTGCATCGATGTCGCGTCCGTACCATCAACGCATGACCTCGACCGGCGACTTCGCGCAGGCGTCCGACCCCGCGGCGGCGCAGCGCCGGCCGGGCCGTGTGCTGCTCGCCAAGCCGCGGGGATACTGCGCCGGCGTCGACCGTGCGGTGCAGACCGTCGAGAAGGCGCTGGACCTCTATGGCGCCCCGGTGTACGTCCGTAAGCAGATCGTGCACAACCTTCACGTCGTCCGCTCGCTCGAGAAGCGCGGGGCGATCTTCGTCGAGGAGACCGACGAGGTGCCTACCGGCTCAATCGTCGTGTTCTCGGCACACGGGGTTGCCCCGGAGGTGCACGACGAGGCGGCGCGGCGCGACCTCAAGGCGATCGACGCCACGTGCCCGCTCGTCACCAAGGTGCACAACGAAGCGAAGCGGTTCGCCGCAGGCGACTACGACATCCTGCTCATCGGCCACGAGGGCCACGAGGAGGTCGTCGGCACCACCGGTGAGGCGCCTGAGCGCATCCACCTCGTGGACGGTCCGCACGACGTGGCCAAGGCGGAGGTGCGCGACCCCGCCAAGGTGGTGTGGCTGTCGCAGACCACGTTGTCGGTGGACGAGACGATGCAGACGGTCGACGCGCTGCGTCAGCGGTTCCCGCTGCTGCAGTCACCGCCAAGCGACGACATCTGCTATGCGACGCAAAACCGGCAGGCCGCCGTGAAGGTCATCGCCCCGCAGGTCGACCTGTTCCTGGTGGTCGGCTCGGCGAACTCGTCCAACTCGGTGCGCATGGTGGAGGTTGCCCTTGCGGCCGGAGCCCGGCAGGCGCGCTTGGTCGAGAACGTCGAGGCGCTGGACGAGTCGTGGCTTTCCGGCGTGTCCGCGGTGGGCCTGTCGAGCGGTGCCTCGGTGCCGGAGGTGCTCGTGCGTGAGGTCGCCTCCTGGCTCGCCGATCGTGGCTACCCCGACCTCGAGGAGGTCACGCACACCGACGAGCGTCTGGCGTTCGCGCTGCCGCAGGAACTGCGACGGGACCTGCGCGGAATGCGGTGAGGGCGCGAGGAGACCGAACCGGCGGGTGATTATCGCCCGGTGATCAGCCGGACACCGGCGATGATCAGCACTGCGGCGGTCGCACCGGCGATCGCGGGAAATCCGTACACCAGCCAGTTGGCGGCGGCGTCCAACAACACCTTGCGATCGTGCAGCCCGCCGGAGCGGGTGTACAGCAGCACGGCAGATGCGGCGACGTACACCAGCGGCGGAGCGACGACCACCGGGAACATGGCACTGCGCCGCACGATCAAGATGGCCACGACCGTGCCCACCACGACGCTGATGTTGAAGCCACCCTTGACCTGTGAATGGTTGATGAGGTCGATCGCGGCGCCGATGACCGCAATCGCGATCAGAACGAGTACGGCGACCCAGCCGGATACGCCCCTTTCCGGGCGCCGTGATGTCGCGTCGTCCGCGTGGGCAGCGTATGACGCGGAAACGGTGTGTGTCGGCGCGTCCCAGCCGTCGTCACTACGCCCGGATTGGGGGACGTGCGCTTGCAGCTCGGTCGGCTCGTAGCGTGGTGGCGCCGCCGCGCCATGCTCGCCCGCAGCTGACGGCCCGCTGTACCGGGCGCCTCGTGAGGCGGGTACGTGGGCCAAATTGCGCTCCTTTGCGGCGTTGGCCGGCGGTTACGGCAGCGGGCCGCAGACTGCCGGTCCCGTTTCGGGCAGGGGGGCTGTGCAACACGGTACCTGTCGTTCCCGTGTCCGTGGGGGCAACAGCGCCCAGCGCGGAGCTAAGGCCGGGCATTCGCGATCGGTCAAGCCCCTGGCGCCCCCGGCAACTCGGCCTGCCCCAGGGGGACCCGCTGCTTGGCCAGCGACACGACACGCTGCTCTGTCAGCTCGGGCGCCTGCGTCGAGCGGGCGGTGTCGGTGACCTGTTTCGGCGTGGCCAGCTCCTCGCTCGGGTCGACGACCTTGAGGTCGGTCATCCGTCGCGCCGTGACCAGCACCCGGCTCTCGAGCGAGGAGACGGTCTGGTTGTACGAGCCGACCGCGCTCGACAGCGACCGGCCGAGCTTGTCGATGTGCCCGCCCAGGGTGGACAGCCGCTGGTACAGCTCGCGGCCGAGTTGGTGCACCTCGGCGGCGTTGGCGGCCAGCGCCTCCTGCCGCCAGGTGTAGGCCACCGTGCGTAGCAACGCGATCAGCGTGGACGGCGTGGCCAGCACGACATTGCGGCCGAAGGCGTACTCCTGCAGCGACGGATCTTCACGAAGCGCGGCGTCGAGGAATGCGTCGGCGGGGACGAAGCACACGACGAACTCCAGCGCCGGCGTGAACCGCTCCCAGTACGCCTTGGCGCCGAGCGCCTCGACGTGGTCGCGCAGGTGGCGGGCGTGCGCCTTGAGCCGTGCCGCCCGGGTCCGCTCGTCGCGCGCCTCCATCGCCTCGAGGTATCCACTGAACGCCACCTTCGAGTCCACGACGACGTTCTTGCCGCCGACCAGCCGCACCACCAGGTCGGGGCGCACCCTGCCGTCGTCGCTAGTGGCCGTCGCCTGGGTGACGTAGTCGACGTGCTCGGTGAGCCCGGCCGCCTCGACGGCGCGCTCGAGCTGTAGCTCGCCCCACCGGCCACGCACCTGCGGCGCGCGCAGCGCAGTCACCAGCTGCGCCGTCTCGGTGCGCAGCTGCTCGGAGGTCTGGCGCATCGTGCCGATCTGCTCGAGCAGCGCCGAGTACGACCCGGCCCGCTCGCGCTCGACCGTGCGCAGTTGCTGCTGGACCCGGTCGAGCGAGTCGCGAAGCGGCGCGACCATGCCCTCGATCGCCTGCTGGCGCTGGGCGAGATCGCCAGCAGCTGCGGTGCGGGCGGTGCCGAGCCTGGCTTCGGCCAGTGCGACGAACGCCTCATTGTTACGGCGCAGCGCGTCGCCGGCCAGTGAGCCGAACGCTTCGCGCAGCCGTTGCTCCCTGTCGCACTCGGCGGCGCGTGCGGCGCCGAGCTCGGCGCTCAGCCGCGCAAGCGCTGCAGCCGCACGCGACCGGGCAAGGAGCCAGCCGATCGCGACGCCGGCAAGCAGGCCCACGACGAGTAACACCACGTCCATGTCGTCGATGCTGACAGCGGCCGCCGACAATTTCGGCGAACGACACGTCCGTAGACTGGCCGCGATGAGCGCTCGCGCAAGGAGCGGGAGTATTTAGTGGCCCTCACCATCGGCATTGTCGGGTTGCCCAACGTCGGCAAGTCGACGTTGTTCAATGCGCTGACCCGCAATCAGGTGCTGGCGGCCAACTATCCGTTCGCGACGATCGAGCCGAACATCGGAGTCGTGGGCGTACCCGATCCGCGGCTCGCCGTGCTGGCCACGATGTTCAACTCGGCCAAGATCATCCCCGCAACGGTGTCGTTCGTCGACATCGCCGGCCTCGTCAAAGGCGCGAGCGAGGGCGCCGGCCTGGGCAACCAGTTCCTCGCGAATATCCGCGAGGCCGACGCGATCTGCCAGGTCATCCGCGTCTTCGAGGATCCGGACGTCGTGCACGTCGACGGCAAGGTCTCGCCCCGCGACGACATCGAGACGGTGAACACCGAGCTGATCCTCGCCGACCTGCAGACGATCGAGCGTGCGCTGCCCCGGCTGCAGAAGGAGGCGCGCGTCCAGAAGGACAAGGCGCCCGTCGTGGAGGCCGTCGAGCAGGCCCGCGCGGTTCTCGAATCCGGGCGGACGGTGTTCGGCGCCGGGCTCGCCGCCGAACCGCTGCGGGACCTGCACCTCATGACTGCCAAGCCGTTCCTCTATGTCTTTAACGTGGACCCCGACGAGATCAGCAGTCAGGCACTGACCGACGAGCTGCGTGCGCTCGTCGCGCCCGCCGAGGCGATCTTTCTCGACGCGAAGACGGAGGCCGAACTGATCGAGCTGCCTCCTGACGAGGCGCTGGAGCTGCTGCAGTCCATGGGCCAGCAAGAGTCGGGCATCGACGTCCTCGCCCGAGTCGGCTTCGCCACGCTGGGCCTCTCGACGTTTCTCACCGCCGGCCCGAAAGAGGCCCGCGCGTGGACGATCAAGCGCGGGGCCACCGCCCCGCAGGCCGCCGGTGTGATCCACACCGACTTCGAGCGCGGCTTCATCAAGGCGGAGATCGTCTCCTACGACGACCTGGTCGACGCCGGGTCGATGACCGAGGCGCGCGCCCGCGGCAAGGTACGCATCGAGGGCAAGGACTATGTGATGGCGGACGGCGACGTCGTCGAATTCAGGTTCAACGTCTAGCGTCGTCGCGACCGGCGGCCTGCTACTCAGTGCCGGCCACCGAGCATGCAAGGGACTGCGACGTTGCGCGAACAGACGAACAGCGAGGCTTGGGAAGACTGGGCAACGGTCGACCCGCTCTGGTCCATCCTCACGGAGCCCAGCCTCTCGGAGACCGGCTGGGACGTCGATCGGTTCTTCGAGACCGGCGAACAAGCCGTGGGGTCGTTGTTCACACGCGCTGCCGAACTCGGGCTGCCGCGACGCCGCCGCCGGGCGCTGGATTTCGGTTGCGGCGTAGGCCGACTTACCCGAGCGCTCGCTGCGCGAGTACCGGACACGCTCGGATTGGACATAGCGCCAACGATGATCGCCAAGGCGCGGGAGCTGAACGCCGGAGTGAGCACTGCGCGATTCGAGGTATACGCGGGCGAGGACCTGGGCGAGTACGCGGACGCAACCTTCGACGTCGTCGTCTCCCTCTTCGTGCTGCAGCACGTTCCGGAACTCGGTGCCATTGAGCGGTACGTGACGGAACTCGTACGGGTTCTCGCTGAGGGAGGGCTCGCAATCGTTCAGCTCCCTTACGCCAAGCCGCAGGCTGCATCCCCGACGACGTGGCGTGCGCGACTTGCGCTTCGCCGAAGGATCGCCCTCGTGCTGAGAAGATCAGGAGTCTCGCCACATTTCCTGTATCGCCAGCTTGGCTGGAGGCCGGACATGCCCATGGTTGCCGTGCCGCAGGACCGGGTGCGCGACCTCGTCACCACATCGGGTGGCACCGTGGTACGCACGATGACGGACACCGATTTCGGCGGTGTCAGCAATGCTTACTACTACATCTCGCGGACTACCTAGCCGAATATGCGGCATCGCGATAGGGCGAGCGCAGCGCGGACAGGAGGAGGAACGCCGTGGAGTACCGCATGCTCGGCGCAACCGGCACCGTCGTGTCGACGCTTGCGCTCGGCACGATGACGTTCGGCACCGAGACCGACGAGGCGGGCGCTCATGCCCAGCTCGACCGCTACGTCGAGGCCGGCGGCAACCTGGTCGATACCGCCGACGTGTACAGCGCTGGACTCAGCGAACGGATCATCGGGCACTGGCTGGCCGCGCGCGACGGTGCACGCGACCAGATTGTTCTTGCCACAAAAGGACGTTTCAGCACAGGAGCGGGGCCGAACGACCTCGGGTTGTCCCGGCGGCACCTCGGCGCCGCGCTGGATGCGTCACTGCGCCGGCTCGGCGTCGACGTGATCGACTTGTACCAGCTGCATTCTTTCGATCCGCTGACACCACTCGAGGAGACGCTGCGCTTCTTGGACGATGCCGTACGCGCCGGCAAGATCCACTACGTCGGGCTGTCGAACTTCACCGGCTGGCAGCTGCAGAATGCAGTCGACATCGCCGAGTTCCGCGGACTGGCCCGCCCAGCGACGTTGCAGCCCCAGTACAACCTCCTCGTGCGCGAGATCGAGTGGGAGATCGTCCCCGCTGCGCAGCACGCCGGCCTCGGGCTGCTGCCCTGGTCACCGCTCGGCGGAGGCTGGCTGACCGGCAAGTACCAGCGCGAGCAGGCACCGACAGGTGCCACCCGCCTCGGCGAGAACCCCGATCGCGGCGTCGAGGCATACGGCCGCCGCAGCAACGTCGAACGCACCTGGGATGTGGTCGATGCAGTGCGCATCGTCGCCGACGAGCGCGGGTTGTCGATGGCCCAGGTAGCGCTGGCCTGGCTGGTCGACCGGCCGGCGGTCACGTCCGTGATCTTGGGCGCGCGCACCGTCGAGCAGCTCGACGACAACCTGGGGTCCGCGGAGCTGCACCTGACGCCCGGCGAGACCGAGCAGCTGGACCAGGCGAGCGACCCGGCGCCTGCCGA
>JBPYES010000526.1:0-5216 GCA_051984825.1 Jatrophihabitantaceae bacterium | reverse complement strand
AGCACGAGCGCGGTGACCGTGCTGCGGGACAACCCGGTGACTGTGCACAGCTCGCCGCGGCTGTTGGCCGTGCCGTCGCGCACCGCGCCGAAGACCCGGGCGCGATTGAATTCGCGTACCGAGTTGGACGCGCCTTTCGCCACAGCGGAGACGATAGCCGAGTTATGACGACGGCTTACTCAGAACGCTGTCGCCATGGGGAGATCTCGGCGGGTTGTGGCTATTGACTAGACAAATTCCGCCCACTAGCGTTCCCGCCCGCATGTCGTCTCCCGGCCCCCTTGTCGCGTCGTGGAAAGGTCCGTGATGCTCCGTTTAACCCGCCGCCGTACCGCGATCCTCACCGTCGCCGCTCTCGTCGCGGCGGCCAGCACCGCTCTCCTCTCAGGGTCCGCGACGGCCACCATCGGGCCGCTGCCCAATGTCGAGGACTTCGAGGGCACTGTCCAGATGGGTAACCCGGGGGTCTTCTCCTTCGGCGCCGACTCCGCGCACACGCCCGCGCTGAGCGTCGTGGCCGCGCCGAACGTCGCCGGCGAGGGCGCCGATAACCACGCGCTCGACATGCCGTACAACGTCACCGGCTATGGCGGGTTCACCGAGGACCTCGCGACCTCGCAGGACTGGAGCCACTACGGCGGGTTCAGTTTCTGGGTCAAGGGCACCGGCTCCGGCCAGCGGATCGAGTACGAGATCAAGGACGGCGGCGCGGACGGCGAACACTCCGAACTCTGGCAGGACTTCTTCACCGACTCGTCCACGTCTTGGCGGCAGATCCAAACTCCGTTCAGCGACTTCGTCCGGCGCAGCGACTTCCAGCCCGGCGGCGCGCCCACTGACGGCAACCTCGACCTGGTGTCGATGTGGGGCTACGCGATCAACGTCCCCGCCAACAGCCAGGGTGATCTCACCGTCGACAACTTCGCCGTGTACGGCACGGCAGCGCCCAAGCCGCCCAAGGTCGCCGCGACCAGCGGCACCTATCTGGTGAACGCCGGCGACACCGCGCACATCCCGGTGACGATCACGACCTCCGACGGGCAGCCGAGCACGGCCGACGCCAGCGTGGCCTGGCAGCTTGCCGACGGCACCGCGCAGGCGGGCACCGACTACACCGCCGACTCCGGCACGCTCGACTTCCCGGCCGGCACCGTGTCCGGAACGAGCCAGACGATCGACGTGCACACCCTGGCCAACTCGACGCCGTCCGAGGCCAAGGCACTCACCGTGAAGCTGACGCCGACCGGCGCCACCCTGACCGGCGCGTCGCCGCAGGTCGTCATCAACGCACACGGACTGCCCTACCTCGACAGCTCGAAGCCGATCGCCGCGCGCGTGGACGATCTGATGAGCCGGATGACACTCGCCGACAAGGTCGGCCAGATGACGCAGGCGGAGCGGGGCGCGGTCGGCAGCGGTAGCGACATCGCGACGTACCGGCTCGGCTCGCTGCTGTCCGGCGGCGGCTCGGTGCCGACACCGAACACGCCGAACGCCTGGGCGGACATGATCGACGGCTTCCAGCGTCAGGCCCTTTCGACCTCGCTGCAGATTCCGATGATCTACGGCATCGACTCGGTGCACGGCGACAACAACCTCGCCGGCGCAACGCTGTTCCCGCACAACGTCGGCATGGGCGCTACGCACGATCCTGCGCTCGTTTACCAGGAAGGCCACATCGCCGCTACCGAGACGCGCGCGACGGGCATCCCGTGGGTCTTCTCGCCGTGTGTGTGCGTCACCCGCGACGACCGGTGGGGCCGGGCGTATGAGTCGTACAGCGAGGATCCGGCGCTGGTGGAGGACATGGAGACCGTGATCAACGGCCTCCAGGGTGACAACCACCTCGACCGCAACACGAGCGTGCTCGCCACCGCGAAGCATTTCCTCGGTGACGGCGGCACGAAGTACGGCACCGGTTCGAGTGGGTACCCGATCGATCAGGGCATCACGTACGTCACCGCCAAGCAGCTCAACGACCTGTTCGTAGGCCCGTACAAGACCGCGATCGCAGACCATGTCGGCTCGGTCATGCCGTCGTACTCGAGCCTGCAGATCCTCGGCCAGGACAGCGCGCCGACCAAGATGCACGCGCGCCAGGACATGATCACCGGCCTGCTCAAGGAGAAGCTCGGCTTCCAGGGCTTCGTGGTCAGTGACTACGCGGCGATCGACCAGATCAGCCCTGACTACAAGAACGATGTCAAGATCGGCATCAACGCCGGTCTCGACATGATCATGGTGCCGAACCAGTACGACACGTTCGAGAACGATCTGACGAGCCTGGTCAACAGCGGGGACATCCCGATGTCGCGCATCGATGACGCGGTGCACCGCATCCTGACGCAGAAGTTCGCGCTGGGATTGTTCGAGCACCCGTTCGCGGACCGCAGCAATATCGACACGATCGGCTCGGCCGCACACCGCGCAGTTGCCCGGAAGGCAGCGGCTGAGTCGCAGGTGTTGCTGAAGAACGCGCACAACATGCTGCCGCTGAGCCGGACCGCCAAGATCTACGTGGCCGGCTCCAACGCCGACGACACCGGCAACCAGTCCGGCGGCTGGACGCTTACCTGGCAGGGCCAGTCCGGCACGATCCCGGGCGCGACGTCGATCCTGGCCGGCATGCAGCAGGACGCGCCGAACGCAACGATCACCTACTCGAAGGACGCGTCAGCGCCGACCGACGGTTACAAGTTCGGCGTCGTGGTGGTCGGTGAGAAGCCGTATGCCGAAGGCCAAGGCGACATCGGCAACAACGGGCACACCTTCCAGCTCTCCGTGGCCGACCGGAACGCGGTCGACACGGTGTGCGCGGCGATGAAGTGCGCGGTGCTGGTCGTGTCCGGACGCCCACTCGACATCACCGGCATCGTTCCGGAAGCCGATGCAGTGGTCGCTTCCTGGCTGCCCGGATCGGAGGGTGAAGGCGTCGCGGACACGCTGTTCGGCCTGCAGCCGTTCACCGGGCGACTTCCGGTGACGTGGTTCAAGGCGGAGAGCCAGATCCCGATCAACATCGGCGACAAGAACTACGATCCGCTGTTCCCGTACGGCTGGGGACTGCAGACCGGGTCGCCGAAGGATCAGGCGTCGGCCGCGCGCGATCTTGCGGAGCAGGCGATCACGACGCCGGCGCAGATGAGCGCGACGGCTGCACTCACTGCGAACGCGGAGCACGATCTTGTCGCCGGCAACACGCAGCAGGCCGTGCAGTTGCTCGGCAAGGCGCGGTCGCTCGCACTGCAGATTCCGGGGTAGCCCGAGTACGTGTTGGTGGTGGCCGCTCCGGACGGGGCGGCCACCACCGCGCAAATCGCGACTATCCCCGCGTGCGGCCCTCATGCAGCATCTGCAGGGTCTTCTCAACTCGCGACTGTCGCGTCTCGGCACGCTTTGCCTCGTCGACCCAACGCGCGAATTCCTTCTTGTGCGTCGGCGCAAGCGCATCGAACGCCGCCTCGGCTTTGGCGTCATGCGCGAACGCCTCGGCCAGTGCGGGCGGCAGCTCCACCGTCCGCGGTCCGGCGTCGAGCGCGATGACCACGTCAAAGGTCTGGCCGATCGCGACCCCAAGCTCCGCGCGCAGTTTCTTGCTGAACCCGAGTACGTTCTCGCCGCCCATCCGTGCCACTCGCGCTTCCGCGGTCACCTCATTGACGGTTACCCGCACAGGTGGTGTCTTACCGGCGCCCAACCCGGCGACCTGATCATCGGTCAGCCCGATCGCGCCCGCCGGTCCCCAAGGCTCAAGCGTCGCATGCATCCGCAGAGTGCCGTCATCCATCGCCATAGTGCAGATGCTACGAGCACCGCGGATAACGATGATCACCCAAGCATCAGGTGCCCAGGGCCGTGAGCGCGTCCCCGATCGGCGTTGCGCCGCCGATGACCTCGAATTGCCGTCGTGCGGTTGCGGGAAGGTCGAGCACGTTCAGCAGCACGGCGGCGACGTCCTCGCGCGGGATCGAGCCGCGGCCGACCGAATCGCCGAGTGTCACAAGTCCAGTCCCCGGCGTGTTGGTAAGCCCGCCGGGACGCACGATCGTCCAGTCGAGGTCTCGGGCGCGAATCGCGGCGTCGGCTTCCGATTTGGCCCCGAGGTAGACCTGGAAGACGTCCGGCGAGTTCGGGTCGTAGTCGTCGGCGCCGTAGGACGACACCATGAGGTAGCGGCGCACGCCTGCTGCGGTTGCGGCGTCGGCCAGCAAGATCGCAGCGTCACGATCGACGGTCAGCTTGCGGGCGGCGCCACTGCCCGGACCGGCACCGGCCGAGAACACCACCGCGTCCGCACCTGTCACCACATCGGTGACCTGTGCTGCGGTGCAGTTCTCGAGATCGAGCACCACTGCCCTGGCGCCGGCCTGCTCCAGGTCGGAGACGTGGGCCGGGTTGCGGACGATGCCCACTGACGTATCGCCGCGAGCGGCCAGCATCCGCTCGAGATGCAACGCGATCTGTCCATGCCCACCAGCGATCACCACGCGCATCGGCCAACCTTATGCCCGTGGCGGTAGCGTGCGCAGTGCCCTCGTCTGCGTTAAGGAGCCAGCATGTCGGTCCTTCCGGAACTCGCCGCGGCCCTCACGTCCGGGACGGTCGAGGTCATCGATCTCACCGCGCCGTTGTCGAACAACACGCCGACGCTGCAGCTTCCACCACAGTTCGGCCAGACCGCGAAGTTCGAGTTCGAAGAGATCAGCAGCTACGACGAGCGGGGGCCGGCCTGGTATTGGAACAACTTCCGTACCGGCGAACACACCGGCACGCACTTCGATGCGCCGTGCCACTGGATCAGCGGTAAGGGCGGCGAGGACGTCGCATCCGTACTGCCGAGTCGGTTGGTCGCACCGGCCGTGGTGCTGGACCTCTCCGCGCAGGTCGCCGTCAACCCGGACTTCCTGTTGGAGGTCGAGCAAATCTTGGCCTGGGAAGGCGAGCACGGCCCACTGCCCGACGGTGGCTGGCTGCTGTACCGGACCGGATGGGACGCCCGGTCGCTCTCGCAGGAGGCGTTCCTCAACGCCGACGAGAGCGGGCCGCACACCCCGGGCGTCTCGATCGAGTGCGCGCGCTGGTTGGCGGAGGATTCGCCGATCGTCGGGCTCGGCGTGGAGACCGTCGGCACCGATGCGGGCGCCGCCGCCGGATTCGATCCGATGTTCCCGTGCCACACGCTGATGCACGGTGCCGGCAAGTACGGGCTGACCCAG
>JBPYES010000525.1:0-2672 GCA_051984825.1 Jatrophihabitantaceae bacterium | reverse complement strand
TCGGTGAGCCGCCGGGTCAGCGCGACGATCTCGGCAACGGCGAGCTCCACGACGCTGCGCGTGTTCGAGTACGGCGCGTTGAAGACGGTCACGCCACGCTCGGAGGCGGCGCTCAGATCGATCTGGTTGGTGCCGATGCAGAACGCGCCGATAGCGATCAGCTCGGGTGCTGCGTCTAGCACCCGAGCCGTCACGTGCGTCTTTGACCGAATGCCAAGCAGTGCCACGTCCGCGACGCGCTCGACCAGCTCGTCCTCGTCGAGGGCACGGTCGAGCGTCTCGACGTCGAACCCCGCAGACGTCAGCAGTGCGGTCGCATCAGGGTGGATCTGTTCGAGCAGCAATACGCGTACAGGCGGCACGCATTCAGTCTATTGAGCGGCTCACGTGAATAGTCGCGAGCGGCGGCTACGGCCCCGGCCGCGGCTGAAGTGGCGGTAGATAAGCAGCACGATGATCGAGCCGATGATCGAGCCGATGATGCCGGAGGGCTGCAACGCCCCCTGGCTCCTGTCGTGGTGGAACAGGACGTAGCCGAGGAAGCCGCCCACGAACGAGCCGACGATGCCAAGCAGGATCGTGGCGCCGATACCCATCGGATCCCGTCCGGGCACGAGCAGGCGCGCCAACGCACCGGCGATCAGGCCGATGATGATCAGCGAGATGATGAGCCCTAACACGGTTACCTCCTTGACGAGGGCCTGTCCCCCGCCACTGCCGATACCCGTCGCCGGTCGCCACCAAACCGAATGTGCGGCCGGCCTACTAGCTTGATGATGAAGCTACTAGCGGCTGACGCCCACGCCGCCTGGCGTGTCGGCACCGTAGCGGGCCTTCTCGCGGGCGAGGTCGAGGGGCCGGATGCGGGCGCGGCCGGAGCGGGCCGCGTCGTCCAGCGCGTCCGCGGGCACGATCCACGCGATCTCGAACTCGATGCCGTCCGGGTCCTTGCCGTACAGCGACTTCGTGGTGCTGTGGTCGGAGCTACCGACCAGCGCCCCGGCCGCGACGAGCTTGCGCGCGAGCTCGTCCAGATCGGCGAGCGTGTCGACCTCCCAGGCCAGGTGGTACAGGCCGACGGTCGCCCTCCCGGCGAGGCTGTCGCCGGCGCCTGCGCCGATCTCGAACAACCCCAGGTCGTGATCGTTGGACGATCCGGCTGCCTGGAGGAACGCGGCCCCGGGTAGTCCGGCCATGTCCTCGACGACGCGGAAGCCCAGCACGTCCTGGTAGAACGCGACGCTGCGGGCAACGTCGCGCACATACAGCACAGCGTGATTGAGCCGGTGGATCGGCATGTGGGTGAGCATACGCCCACGACACTTGAGCATTCAACTACCTGATTTTCGCGTATCGTCATCACGTGGGGAAGACCCGATGGCTCAGCGCATCGGAGCAACGGGCGTGGCGCGCCTACCTCGAGGCGACGACTCTCCTGTTCGATGCGCTCGACCGGCAGCTGCAGCGTGATTCGGCTATGCCGCACGCTTACTACGAAATTCTGGTGCGGCTGTCCGAGGCCGACGGCCGCCGCATGCGAATGAGCGAACTCGCCGACGCCACCCGGTCCTCGCGGAGCCGGCTCTCGCACGCCGTCGCGCGGCTGGAGGAGCGCGGCTGGCTGGAGCGGGTGGACTGCCCCACCGACAAGCGCGGGCAGATCGCCGTCCTGACCGGCGTCGGCTTCGCCGCGCTCGAGGAGGCAGCGCCGGGTCACGTTGCCGCGGTGCGCAAGCATCTCATCGACCAGCTCACACCGGCGCAGATCACGCAGCTCGAGACGATCGGTTCCGTGGTTGTCGCAGCGCTGGAGTCACCCGAGTGCCGAGCCGTCCGGGCTGCCGACACTGCCGCGCCCGTGGCCGGACGCATCGGTCAGACAGTGGCCTGATTGACGGCAGCGAACAGTTCGAGCAGCACGTAGCGCTCCTGGTCGGACAGGTCGGCGAAGTCGTGGTAGCGCATCCACCGCAGAAACGCCTTGGCCAGGCGATATTTCGAGAACGACCGGCCGATGCCGTCGCCGAGCAGGTCGCACACCGAACGGCGCGGCTGCGCCACGGCTCGCTCGAACGCGTCGAGACCCAGCTCCTCACGGGCGACCCGCAGCAGAGTGGTCCGCAGCATGTCTTCGAGTTCGGGTTGCTCGACAATCCCGTCGTAGAAGTCGCCGACGAAGTAGATGCGTTCCTTTTTCATGAGGTGGACGAACGCCTCGTCTTCCGCGGCGGCCCGGCCGGCGGCGTCCGAGTCGAATAGCGCCGCGACCCGCCAGTCGCGCGAGTGCAGCACGCTGGCGTGGTAGACGATCTTGCCGGCGTCGCCGGCGGGCACGATCGACAGGTCGTCGTCCAGCCCGGTCTCGCCGGCCTCCCGGGCCGCGTCCGACAGCGTGAGCAGGTACCAGTAGTCGGTGATTCCCTCGACCACGAGATTGCGCTGCTGCTCGAACAGCCGCTGGCCAAGGACGTAGCCGAAGTGCGACTGCAGCAGGAACAGGCTGCGCGCATCATCCACCGCGAAGTCCTTATGCACGACGGTGCCGGTCGTGCGGTTCGGCAGTTCGACGATGCGCACGCGCTGCATCTCGTCGCTGCCCACCATGAACGGTGAGTGCGTGGTGAACAGCGTCTGGTTACGAGCCGCGAGCTTGGTGATCGTCTCGCGGAACG
>JBPYES010000524.1:0-5713 GCA_051984825.1 Jatrophihabitantaceae bacterium | reverse complement strand
GGTGGACCCTCACCGCCGTCAGCCTCGGCATCTTCATGCTGCTGATCGACATCACGATCGTGAATGTCGCGCTGCCCGATATGCAGCGAGACCTCGGCAGCAGCTTCTCCGACCTGCAATGGGTCGTAGACGCCTACGCGCTCACCCTGGCCTCGGTGCTGCTGACCAGCGGGTCGCTGGCCGACCTGTTCGGCCGCCGGCTGCTGTACCTCATCGGGGTCTGCGCGTTCACCGTGGCATCGCTGCTGTGCGGCGTGGCGACCAGCACGCTGTTCCTGCAGCTCGCGCGCGGGTTCCAGGGTGTCGGCGGTGCGATCATGTTCGCCGTCTCGCTGGCCTTGCTTGCCGACGCGTTCCGCGGCAAGGACCGCGGCATCGCGTTCGGTGTATGGGGCGCCGTCGCCGGAATCGCTGTTGCTATCGGCCCGCTGATCGGCGGTGCACTGACGTCGGGGCTGTCCTGGCGATGGATCTTCTACGTCAACCTCCCGATCGGCGTCATCGTGCTGGTGATCACGGCGCTCCGCGTGCACGAGTCGAAGGACCCCAGTCCACGCCGCCCGGACTGGTTCGGTTTCGTGACGTTCACCGCGTGCCTCGCGTTCCTCATATTCGGGTTGATCAAGGCGAGCGATCGCGGGTTCACCGACTCGCTCGTGCTCGGCTGCCTCGCCGCGTCGGCGGTACTGCTCGCCGCGTTCATCGCGGTCGAACTCGTCACCCGCTATCCGATGTTCGACCTGAGCCTGCTCCGCAAGCCGACGTTTACCGGCGGGTCCATCGCTGCGTTCGGTATCTCCGCGTCGCTGTTCTCGATGCTGCTGTATCTGACGATCTACCTCCAGGACGTGCTCAGCTTCTCGCCCTTCCAGACGGGCCTGCGGCTACTGACGGCCACCGGTGGACTGTTCGTCGTTGCCGGCATCGCGGGCCGGCTGTCCTCGTTCGTGCCGGTGCGGTGGCTGATCGGGCCGGGGCTGCTCATCATCGGCATCGGGCTGCTTTGGATGCGCGGGCTGACCGCCGGATCGCAGTGGACGCATCTGGTGCCCGGACTGATCATCTCCGGTGTGGGCGCCGGCCTGGTCAACCCGCCGCTGGCCTCCACCGCGGTCGGCGTCGTCCCGCCGCGCCAGGCCGGCATGGCCTCGGGCGTGAACTCAACGTTCCGGCAGGTGGGCATCGCCACCGGCATCGCCCTGCTCGGATCGTTGTTCGCCAGCAAGGTGGTGAGCGCAGCCGCCGACACGTTCGCCAAGGTGCCGGGGATCGGCCCGCACATTGCACAGATCAAGGGGTCGCTGACGAACGGCGAGCTGGGCAAGACGCTGCTATCACTGCCGCCGCAGCAGCGTGGTCCTGTCGCGGTCGCAGCGCGTTCGGCGTTCACCACGGGTCTGAACGAGATCCTGCTGGTCGGCGGCATCATCGCCCTGGTCAGCGGCGTGCTGTCGTTCGCACTCATCCACACCCGCGACTTCACGACCGCGGAGACGGTTCCGGGCGGATGACGCACTCCGAGCGGGACGAGACCGACGCCGAACGGCAGGACCGCAACTACAGCGAGTTGCTGCAGGAGCTGCGTGTCGCCCAGACCGGCGTTCAGATCCTGTTCGCGTTCCTGCTGACGATCCCGTTCCAGCAGCGCTTCGGCATGCTGAGCTCCGTGCTGCGCGGCCTATACGTCGCGACGCTCTTATGCGCCGCAATCGCGGCGGCGCTGTTCATCGCGCCGGTGGCGGTGCACCGCGTGGTCTTTCGGCGGCATCTCAAGCATGAGCTCGTCAACTGGACCGCACGGCTCGCCGCCGCCGGGCTGGTTTTCCTCGCGCTGACGGTGCTCGGCGCGGTGCTGCTGGTCGTCGACGTCGTCTCCGGCCCCGTGGCCGCGTGGATCCTGACCGTCGCGCTGGCGTGCCTGTTCGCGTGGCTGTGGTACCTGCTGCCCTCCCGTTGGCTGGCCGGTCACGGCGCGCTGCCGGATGATGCACCCGGCGGTGACCGACTTCGCGGGTAACACGTTCACGAGCGCGCTTGACGCCTACGATCGACGCAATGGCCCGAATCACCGCCACACCCTGAGGGGGGAGCTGTGACACGTCCCGACGACGATCGCGAAGTTGCCGAGCGCCCCGGCGCGGACGACGACGGCACGCTGCCCGAGTTCGAGGCACCGCTCGAGGCGGAACCGGCGGATGTGTTCGAACAGGCGCAGGAGCTACCCGCCGACGACGACGAGTACCGCTCGGCCTGAGAACCCGGCGCTCGCCGGCGGAAATAACCTGACGCGACGCCTCGTTGCATCAGACGTCCGATCCGGGTGCGTGTCCCCGGGTCTCAAAATACAACCGCCGCCGCGGACGATCGTTCGGCTGAAGCCGCGGCGTGCCACGCGCCGTCAGGCGACCGCACCGGATCGGACCCCGAACTCGGGCACACTTGCTCCATGAAAGGTGATCGCGTCGAGATCGTGATCGATGCCGGCAACAGCGCGCTGACCTACGAAATCACCGCCACCCGGGCCGGTCGACGCGTGGAGATCAGCCAGGGTCGCGGCGCGGTCGAGGTGACGGAGGTGACCCGGCGCGGGACGCCGGTGCGCACCGCGCGGTTCATCGCGTCACGCGTGCTGGCTCTGGTCGAGCACCCTGCTGCTTCCTAGACGTGCTGCCGCCACGAATGGCGCGGCTCGTAGCCGAGCACGTCTCGCGCGCGGTCTATCGCGAGCAGCGTCCCGAACTCACCGACGTCGCGATTCAGCCTGACGCCTGGGAAGACCTCGGCGAGCAGGTCCGCCGACGGGCGGTTCATCACGGTGTCTGCGGCAGCGATCACGAAGGCCGGGTTGCCGGCAACCGCGTCCGCGGGCGCCGAAAGCGCCAGCCGGCACGCGGCGCCCACATCTCGCTCGTCGACGTAACCCCACAGATTCCATTTGCGGGACAAGGGGTCGTCCCAAAATGACGGGAACCTCTGGTAGTCGCCGGCCTGCATGATGTTGGAAAGGCGCAGCGCCACGAACGGTATCCCCGACCACTGCGCGACATGGCCGGCGACTGTCTCGCTGGCGACCTTCGACAGCGCATACGTGCTGGTCGGGAACGGGTAGTGATCTTCGTCCACAGGCGCATATCGAGGCGCGACGTCGAACGGCAGGCCCAACGTCGTCTCGCTCGATGCCCAGACGACGCGGCTGAGATGAAGCGCCGCGGCGGCGCTGAACACGTTGAAGTTCATCGTCGTGTTCGCGTTGAACGTCACGGCCGGCGGCTCGAAGCCGGGCGCCGGGATGTTCGCCAGGTGGACGACGGCGTCGGCCTCCGAGAGCACCTCGACCGCCTGCCCGAAGTCGGTGAGGTCGGCGCGCATCATGCCGAGCTCGCGATCCTCGCGGGTGACGGCGACATCGGTGCTCACTACGTCGTAGCCGTGCTCGAGCAGGTCACGCACCACAGCCCGGCCAGCCTTGCCGCTCGCCCCCGTGACGCAAATCCGATCGGACATCTGCTCAGGATGTCATCGGCATCCAGGGGAGTGTCAGCGGCCCTGCGGCCGGCAACCCCAGCCGGGCGGCGAGACCTGCGAACGAGCCCCATGCGGTCCAGCCGAGCTCGGCGCCCGGGCTCTCGCTCGACCGCGGTGGGCGAATCCGCTCGATCGGCGGAAGCGCGGGGTAGCTCACCAGGTCGACCTCAGCGCTCGCGGGGATACCGGCGCGCTCCGCGGCAATTTCGGCGGCCCGGTCGAGCCCGCCGAGCACGTCGACCAGCCGGCGATCGCGGGCATCCGCGCCGGTCCACACCCGCCCGCGCGCCACCGTGTGCACCTCGTCGCGCGATATGCCGCGGGACGTAGCCACCTTGCTGACGAACATCTCGTAGACCCGATCGAGCCACGCGGTAAGCGCTGCTTCCTCGGCCGGTCCGTACCGCGTTCGGGTACTGAACATCCGGGCCAGCTCGCCGATCGCGACGCTGTCGTAGCTGACGCCGAGCCGGTTCCACAGGGCGTCGGTGACGAGCTTGCCGGCCAGCACCCCGATCGAGCCGGTGATCGTCGACGGCTCAGCGACGATCACGTCGGCGCCCATCGCCACGTAATAGCCGCCCGATGCGGCGAGGTCGCCCATGGACGCCACGACCGGCTTGCCGGCCGCGCGGGCCTGCCCCACCTCGCGCCAGATCGCGTCCGAGGCGACTGCCGAACCGCCCTGGCTGTCGACCCGGAACACGATCGCCTCGACGTCCTTGTCGCGCGCCGCCGTCCGGAATGCCGCAGTCACCGTGTCGGAGCCCATCCGGCTTCCGCCCGGGCGGCGCCCGCTCTTGCCGGACGTGATCGGGCCGAGGCCCCAGATCAGCGCGACGGTGCGTGCCTTGCGCACCGCGCGGGGGACGGGCACCGGCGGGTGTGCGTACCGAGAGACGTAGAGCAGGTTCACCGATTCGCCGGCACGCTTGCGTACCTCGGCGTAGAGCTCGTCGCGATAGCCGACCCGGTCGACGAGGCCGGCGGCGAGTGCGTCCTCGGCGGCGACCGGCGCCTGGTCGATGAGCTCGCGGACCCGGGTGGCGGCGAGCCGGCGGCCGTGCGCGATCCCGTCCACCACCTGATCGACCACCGACGTTGCGAGCTGTTGCATCGCCTCGCGGTGCGCGTCGGAGAACTCCGACCGCATCAGCACGTCGGCCGCGTTCTTGTACTCGTAACGCTGCCCCAGCTGCGGCTCGACCTCGAGGCGGTCGAGTGCGCCGCGCAGGAACGGCGTACCCAGCGCCAGGCCGCCGAGCGTCACATCCCCGCTCGGCTGGAGCCAGATCTCGTCGAAAGCGGTCGCGAGGTAGTACGGCACCAGTCCGGGCCCCCACTCGCCGAACGACTCCGCCCAGGCGATTGCCGGCCTGCCACTCGCGCGGAACGCGAGCACCGCGTCGCGAAGTTCCTGCGATCGGGCAAACCCCATGCGGGACGGCCCGACTTTGGTCACGAGCATCGCGACGCGCTCGTCCTGGCTCGCTTTGCGCAAGCCGACCAGCACGTCCTTGAGTCGGGGCTGGCGCCGCTGCAGGAGCGCCGACAGCGGGTCGGAGGGCACGCCCTGGGCGAGCGGTTCGGTGAGGTCGAGTTCGAGGATCAGCTGCGCACGCATGTTAGGACGCTAGCTCGGCGAGCCCGTCCGCATCGACAACTTCGATCACCGCGTACCGCACGACGATCAGTCCGTCGCGTTCGAGGTCCTTCAGCACCTTGTTGAGCGAGGGGCGCCGAACCCCCAGCATTGCGGCAAGTGTCCGCTGGGGGAGCCGCACGGTGGCACCCACCGCCTCGTCCAGCAACAGCCGCGCCGCCTGCGCGACCAGGGGCTGTCCCAGCAGCGCGGCGACCCGATGCTGCGTGCCGGCCAGCCGCTGCGCCGCGCTGGCCATCCAGCGGCGGGCGAGACCCGGATGCGTGCCCAGCAGCTGCTCGAAGTCGGCGTGCGCCAGGTACAGGCAGGTGCTGTCCTGCGTGGCCCGCGCCGTGTACGGCGCGGGCATGTCGAGCAGCAGCGGAATGTCGCCGTCGACGTCACCAGGCTCCAGCGCGCCCACCACGGCGCGCCGCCCCCGCGAGCTGAGAAGCAGGTCGTAGCGGCCGTCGCGCACCAGCCACACGCCGCTGGCGCGCTGCCCGGCTCGGAAGAGCACGCCGCCCTTGACCACGTGTCGTGGCG
>JBPYES010000523.1:0-5613 GCA_051984825.1 Jatrophihabitantaceae bacterium | reverse complement strand
ACCTCGCTGGTCTTGCCGTGCAGCAGTTCCGGGGCGCGGACGATCGATGCCCCGAAGGCGGCACCGATCGCCTGGTGGCCGAGGCACACCCCCAACAACGGCAGGCGCCGCTCTGCACACGCCGAGACGATCGGCATGCTGTTGCCGGCTTCCTGCGGGGTGCCCGGGCCTGGTGAGATCAACACGCCCTGCACGTCCAGGGCGTCCAGCTCAGAGGGGTGTATCGCGTCATTACGTCGCACCTCGACGTATGCCCCGAGCTGGGCCAGGTACTGCACCAGGTTGTAGACGAAGCTGTCGTAGTTGTCGACGACCAAGATCCTGGTCATGGCATTTGGCTCTTCGCGCGAGCGCTCATCACTGGAATGAGCGGAGCTTCTCGGCCCCGCGCGACGACCCTGCGATGCTCGCTCATTGATTCACCGTAACTTTGTTGATCGGCAGCATGGGCTCGAGCCACGGGAAGATCACAAACAGCAGCAGTGCGCTGACCGCCACGACGAGCAGGACGACCTGGAGGACTTTCCAGGTGAGGTTGCCTGGCAGATGTCGCCATATCCACACGTACATCTACAGCGTCCCTCCGGCGAGTTCCTTGGGCAGCTGCGTGCCCACGTGCGGCACTACCCGGGCCAGCGCCGAGAAGACGATCATGCGCTGATTGGCTGTGAACTTCGGGTGGCAGGTGGTCATCGTCATCAGCTTCTCGGTGGGCGCCGCTCCCGGGTGATCGGGCACCGGGGCGACAACGCCGATGTCGTTCGGGCTCACGATCTCGCGGCCAGGGACGCCGTCCGTGCCCTTGTCGTTCAGATCGCCGGTCTGCACGTTGCCCTTGACCCGGTAGATGTACCAGTCGTTCTTCGTCTCCACCACGACCGGGTCACCGGGCTGTAGATGGTCAAGGTTCAGGAACGGCTCGCCCTTGCCGACGCGGTGCCCGGCAATTGCGAAGTTGCCGACCTGGCCAGGCAACGCCGTGTCCACATAGTGGCCCGGGCCGCGCTCCAGCGAGGCGTCGTCGGTGCCCTGGACGATGGTGAAGTGGTAGTCGGTGCCGAGGCGGGGGATGTAGAGATTCGCGATGCCGGTACCGATCGGGATGACGCCTTGCTTGCCGCCCGGCAGGGTGAGCTTGCCGGGATTGAGCGGGTCGGTGCCCTGGGCCCACTCCTTCTCAAGCTGGTTGTGCACCTTCACCTGCTCTTCGTGGGCGAAGATGTTGGTCACCCAGAGCTCGTAGACCACGAACAGCAAGATGATGACGCCCGCGGTGATCAACGTCTGGCCGGTGCCCCGCAAGCCGAGTCGAATCCAGTCCGCCCGGCTCGTCTGAGAGCCGGACCCGGCGTGGCGACCGGCGGTACGCGCTGGCGCACGCACCCCTCCTGGCTCGTCATCCATCGTCACTGACTCACCTTGCTCGTCAGGGACGTCATTCTCGCTCGTTTTAGGAACCCGCCTTCGCATATGTCTGGTTGATCGGGCCAGCGTAGGCCGGCAGCACCACCGAATCCTGGGCCTCGACCGTATATCCGAGGCCGTAGTAGCTCGCAGCCTGTTTGAACAGTGTGACGCCCGGTGCGTGATCCATCGAATCTTGCATCTGCGGTGCCGGACCGATGGCGAGGACCCGGAACGGCGGTGAGAACACCCGGCCGTTGAGCAGGAGCGTGTTGCCCACACAGCGCACAGCGCTCGTCGCGATGATCCGCTGCCCGGCCACGGTCATGGCCTCGGCGCCGCCTGCCCATAGCGCGTTCACCACCGATTGCAGGTCGGACTGGTGCACGACGAGCTGGTTGAGGTCGATGCCGGGATCGGTCGGTATCGAATGAGCGTCGTCGAGGACGACGAGCAACCCGGGACCGTGCACGGCGGTCAGCCCGGCCGGCGCCCGCAGCGGCTGGGCCCGCGCCTGCGCGGCACCCACTGCGGAGTTGTCCTGACCGGCCCGGTCGGTGGCGGCGGACACCTCACGCTGGAGCGTGGCCAGGTGATCGGAGCCCACGGCGACCTTCTGCTCCGCGGCACGAACCAGTCCGGCCAGATTGGCCGATTCGGGCGATCGCAGCTCGGTGCCCCGAGACACGTGCGCGCTGGTGGCGAACAACAGGCCGGCACCCGCGCACACGAGCGGTACGAGCCAGCGCCACGGTGAGGATGACGGTAGCCGCGCCCAGCCTGGCAGTCGCACCGGAGCACCTTTCCCGTATTGTCGCCACCCGAGCCGTGCGGTGGCTCAGGTCAGCCGACTACGCTAGCCGCACGTCGCCGCGAGCACGCGGCGCACCCAGCGCAAGACGCCGGCCACGACGCAGGCCGCGCCGAAGGCGCGAAGTGGCCAGCACAATGCGTCAGGAGTGACAGTGCCCAAGTCGAAGGTCCGCAAGAAGAGCGACTACGCGCCCCGGCCGCAGGCGTCGTCCGCGTCACTGTCGCCGTCCGGCAAAGGGTTGGCACCTAGCCCGTCCTGGTACCCGATCGTCATGGTTGTCGTCCTGCTGGTCGGCCTGGCGTGGATCGCGGTCTACTACATCGCCGGCGACAAGGTACCGGTCATACAGGACATCGGTGCGTGGAACTTCGCCGTCGCGTTCGGGATCATGATGGTCGGCCTCATCATGGCCGTTCGCTGGCGTTGACCAGCCGCGCCGACATCCGTACCTAGTGCCTGTGCTTACACGCGTGTAGTTCATCCCCACCTGGGGACAAACCTGTGGACAATCCGAACCGCATACCGACCTGCCGCTTCGGCCCGGACCGCCGCCTCACCGCACTGTGCATCGTGCTCGCCGTCGTGGCTGTCGCGGTCGCCATTCTTTCCGGGGATAGCCCGGGACGGATCCTGGCCGCCATCGCCGCCGTGCTGCTCGCCGGCTACGCGATCACCGACCTGGCATTCTGGCCGCGACTGCTCGCGACCGCTAGTGGCCTCACGATCCGCACGCCGAGCACGCGAACCACGCTGCCATGGGAGGCGGTGGACGCTGTCCGGGTCGACGAGCGAACCCGCCTCGGCCTGATGAGCCGGACGCTGGAGATCGACTCCGGCGCGCTGCTGGTAGTGCTCAGCCGGCGCGCACTCGGCGAAGATCCGCGCACGGTCGCCGACCTGCTCGAGGCGTTTCGGCGGCGCTAGCGGACCGTGTTGCGCCGGCGCCCACCGCGACCGCGGAATTCGACGCCTGCGTCAATGAGCAGGCGGCGCACCCGTCCGATGCTGTAGCCGGTTTCCGCACAGATCTGTCTGATGCTCTTCCCAGCCTGGTATTCCGTGAGGAGGCGCTTCCCGAGTTTGTCTCGTTCGGCGCCTGAGATCCGGTGTCCTTTCGCAAGAGCCGGCACACGCATGCCGGAGATCCTGACACCGATGACAGAACTTGCCTAGAAGGCAGCTGAAGTAGCCCGCTTCAGGGTCTCCTAGCGATAGCCGCGGTGGCGTCGGCCTCGTGGCAACACACCGGGCGCCGCTTCGAGACCCCACGCATGCCAGCCGTTTCTGGGGTAGCGCGCGAATAGTTCGAGATACGGACCCGGGCTGCACGACTCGACAATCGCGTACAGCTCGTCGGGCTTGCGGGAGTGCTCGCGCTTCTGGCTGGCCAGCAGGTTCACCTGTCGCCGGCCGGCCGCACGGGTACGCAGCCGGCCGCGGACCCCGAAGAGAATCGGCTCCGTGACATTCCGGAAGTAGAAGCCGACACCGCGCCCGTCGCTTCCTCCGTCTTTGCGCACCTTGTGCCAGACGAGCATCGATTTGTAGATGAATCCCCAGGCGCTCATGACCTGCAGGCCGTCGCTCACGAGCGCATTGGGAACCCAGAGATACAGATGGGCGGTGTCCGCGAGGACGCTCGCGACCGGGATGGCGCCGATCTCGTCGGTCTGCATCGTGTCGTAGCGATCGAGCCGACGGTGTTCCGGCGCGACTTTTCCGGTGCGATTCGTGAATCGCCAAGGCGGGTCGGCCAGCACCGTCTGAAAGCCGCCGGGGATCACCGGCAGCGGTGCGGGCGGGAGCGACTCGACGACCCTGCTGTCCAGGCCAGTCAACGCGGCTCCTCTCAGGCGATGACCGCGGTGCGCCACGCGATGCCGGCGATCAGCACCACGAGGACGCCGATCAGCCCGGCGGTCTGGAGCATCGCGGGCAGCCGGCGCCGGTCCCACGGCACGCCGGCGATGGCCAGCGTCGCGAGTCCCCCGACGATGAACCCGCCGATGTGCCCGAGCTTCGAGACGCCGGGCACGCTGAACGTGAATGCGAAGTTCAGCACGATCGTGCCGATCAGCCACTGTGGCTGCAGTTGCAGTTCGCGAACCAGCAGCAGCGCCGCCGCGAAGAGCCCGTATATGGCGCCCGACGCTCCGGCCACGGCTACGTAGCGTGAGTCGAACGCGTACACCGTGACCGACGAGCCGAGCGCCGCGAGCAGGTACACCGACGCGAAGCGCCACATGCCGAGCAGGCGTTCCAGGGCCGGGCCGATCAAGATCAGGGCCAGCATGTTCATCGTGATGTGCAGCAGGCCGTAGTGCAGGAACGCCGCAGTGATGAGCCGGCCGAACTGGTGGAAGTGGCCGACCTTGTACGGCACGAGCACCCAGGACTGGAACAGGTGGCTCGTGTGGTTCTGGTTCCAGCCGCGGACCGAGCCCACCGCGGTCGCGAGGTACACGATGACGTTCAGCACGACGAGCGCGGTGGTGACGTACGGGTGCTGCGGGCGCAGCGAGGCGCCGACGACGGTGCGTGGAGTGCGCTGGCCGGCCTGGCCCAGCTTCACGTCGTCCGGACACTGGAAGCCGACCGATGCCGGGCGCATGCACTCGGGGCAGATCGGCCGGTTGCAGCGCACGCAGCGCACGCCGGTCTCGCGCATCGGATGCCGGTAGCAACGCGGCAGCGGCTGCGGCGCCGGGGTACCGGCGTCGTCGCCGCGCTCACCGTTCGGCACGGCTGCACTGCGCGTGTCGGACATTAGCTACCGGACGGCTCCACGGTGACCGAGGTGATCGTGATGTCCTCGACCGGGCGGTCGTTACGCCCGGTGCGAGTGCGGGCGATCGTGTCGACGACAGCTCGGCTGTCGGCGTCAGCGACCTCCCCGAAGATGGTGTGCCTGCGGTTCAGGTGCGGCGTGGGGCCGACGGTGATGAAGAACTGTGAACCGTTCGTGTTGGGTCCCGCGTTGGCCATCGCCAGCAGGTACGGACGGTCGAACTGCAGGTCCGGGTGGAACTCGTCGGCGAACTTGTACCCGGGACCGCCGAAGCCCTGACCGAGCGGATCGCCGCCCTGGATCATGAACCCGGAGATAACGCGGTGGAAGATCGTGCCGTTGTACAAGGGGTCCGTCGTCGTGGCGTGGGTATCCGGATGCGTCCACTCGCGACTGCCCTGTGACAGGTCCACGAAGTTGCGCACCGTCTTCGGGGCCTGGTTGCCGAACAGGTTGACTCGAATGTCACCTGCGGTCGTGTGCAGCGTGGCAGTCTGCGTTGCGGACACAGCTATGCTCCCCTGATCGCCGATGGCTTGGGACCAATCCTGCCACGCGGTGCGTCTGGCCCGATGAGTCGGATCCGAAGGTGGTCGATCAGTGGGTT
>JBPYES010000522.1:0-15936 GCA_051984825.1 Jatrophihabitantaceae bacterium | reverse complement strand
CGAGTCCCGCGTCCTGCGGAGGCGGTGTCCGAGGGGCTGAGCGGGATGCTGCTGTGCGTCAGTCGATGGCCGGCCGGTTGATCGATGCCGGTTGCCGACGGGTGGTGATCCAGGTGGTGATGAGTGCGAGGACGGGGATGCCGACGCCGATGGCCGTGAGCGCCGTCCACGGGATGTTGGTAAGCCGGTCGAGGGTGTCGCTGTAGGCGAGGACCAACGTGGCGTAGGCGCCGATGATGCCGAGCATCGTGCCAAGCGTGGCGAGGACGGTGGCGGTGGTGGCGGCGATCGCGCGGCGGGCACGCCGGGGCGCGCCCACGGCGGTGAGGATTTGCTGATCGCGGGTCGTCTGTAGGCGGAGTAGGACGAGCGCGATGGCGATGACGGCGAGGGTGACGACGATGCCGCCGACGGTGAACATCAGGCGGAGGCTAGCGAGGAAGGTCTGCGGGTCGCGGGTCTCGATGGCCAGTCCGAGTTGAGCGGCGCGGTCTCGTGCAGCATGCTCCTCCTCCGCGGTGAGCGGAGTCGGAGACTGGATGAGCCACCCGGACCTGACCTGCTGCCAGTGCCGTGCAGTCACCACGGTGGGACTGACCAGGACCTGCGGCAGCGAGGTGTAGCCGTGGGCGTGCAGCGCTGCCGGGGCCGTGACCGGCTCGCGCTCGGAGTAGAGCAGTGACCAGCTTCCTGTCGGGTCCAGCGCGAAGTAGCTGTGCAGCTCGAGTTGGGTCGCCTCGACGCCGAGTGAGGAAAGCAGCTGCCGGGTCGCGACGTAGATGGGGTACGACTGCAGTTGCCCGCCCCGCTGGCGCACCACTTGTGCCGCGTCCAGCTCACCGGTGGCCTGAGCCTCGGGCGACGGTGGTGCGGCGCGGTCGACAGCCAGGCTGAGCGGCATGAGCTGCGCGCCGGGGAGTGTCGAAGCGATCCGCGCGGCCGCGTTGTCCAGGGCGTTGGTCTGCTTCGTCGTGTGGGGCGGGACCAGTGCGGGGTCTCGCGTGCCGGTGGTGTGAATGAGGATCTGCCCGTCGGACAGGTTGCCGGCCGTCGCCGGGTGGGTGTTGGCGGCGGTGATCACGACCGCGGACACGCTGATGCCGACGGCGATCGTGACGGTGGCCAGCGCTGCCGCCGACCGTGACTGGTTGCGCCCGAGTTCGCGCCAGGCCAGACGCCCGGTCGCCGGCAGCCTGCTACCGCGAGCGGTCACGGCGCGTATCGCGAGCGGTGTGGCGAGCAGCACGGAACCGATCATCGCGGCGAGGCCGATGATCATCAGCAGCGCATTGCGTTGGTGAGCGAACCGCAGGCACAGCACACCGACGGCGAAGGCGAGACCGGCGACCGTGGCCGAACGTCGTGCGGGCGCAGGCTCCGGTGGCCGGTTCGACAGGGCCCGGACGACCGGGACACGCGCCATGGCGCGGGCCGGCCACCAGGCCGCCGCCGCGGAGGTGAGCACACCCATCACGCCGGGCGTCACGACCAGCCACAACGGCACCGAAGCCCAACTCACCCGACGCCCGGACGCTTGCGCGATCAGCGTGCCGGTCAATGCCCAGCCCGCCGCGGCGGCGGCGGTGCCAAGAGCGGCGGCGATCCCGCCCACGATCAGGCCGTGGATCACCGTGACGTTGCGGACCTGCCGTCGGGTCGCGCCGATCGCGGCGAGCATCCCAAGTTGCCGCACGCGCCGTTGCGCCAGCACGAGGAACGCCGTGAGCGCGACGACCGCGACCAGGATCATGCCGAGAGCGGCTACGAGCAGCACGCCCAGGTCGTGGGAGTAGTAGGTCGGCGTGTCGACCGTGACCCCACCGGGAACACTCGCCGTCGCGCGGAACGCCGCCAACCGACCGTGGGAGGCCTTGACCAGCAGCGTGTAGCGCGCCGACCGGCCGGCCGGCGTCGCGGTGACCAGCCCGAAGGCGTCGTCGAGTTGTGCCGGGTTCTCAATCAGCCCGACCACCTGCCAGCTGGTTCCACTGAGTCTCACCGAGGCCCCGACCGGCGCGGTCAGGAACTGCGACATCGCGGGCGTGAGCGCGATCTGTGAGCCGGATGCGGGATAGTGACCGGTCCGCAGTCGCAGGGTGGACGACCCGAACACACCGTGCGGGTCTTGGGTGCGCAGGTCCAGTTGCCGCACGCTGCCCGGGATCGGGACGAAGGCGTCGGTGACCTGATCGACGGCTCCGAAGTCCCGGCGGGCAGCCGACACGCTGCGCGCGGCCATAGCGGGATCGTTCGTGGTGAAGCCGATGCGTCTGGTCGCCGACCCGAAGCTCGCCTGGTCGCTCGGTGCCAGCGCGTGACCCAGTGACGCGCCGTAGGAACTGACGGTGACCGCCACCGTGAGCAGCACGAGAACCAGCACCTGTCCCCGCCAGTCGCGGCGAAACATCCGCCAGGCCCAGTGCGCCACCGCCCGGGTCGCGGCCACCCGGCTCATGACCGTGGTTCGCTCACGAGCAGGGAGTCCGGGCCGGGCATCGCCGGGGACTCGTCGACGATCCGGCCGTCGCGCAGGTAGATGATGCGATCGGCCCGCGAGGCCAACCGGGCGTCGTGCGTGACCAGCACACCGGCGACCCCGTCCCGGCAGGCCCGCCGCAGCAGCCGCAGCACCGACTCGCCGCTGGTCGAGTCCAGCGCGCCGGTCGGCTCGTCGGCAAGCAACAACCGCCGGTCTCCGACCACGGCCCGCGCAATAGCCGTTCGTTGCCGCTCACCGCCGGACAACTCGTCCGGAAACCGGTCCGCCAGCGCGGTCAGGCCGAGCCCGTCCAGCACCGTCATCGCCGCCGCGCGAGCGGCCACGCGTGATCGGCCATCCAGTTCCAGCGGCAACGCGACGTTCTCCACAGCGGTCAGACCCGCCAGCAGGTTGAAGTCCTGGAACACGTAGCCGATACGGTGCCGGCGCAGCGCAGCGCGGTCATCGAGCGACAATTTCGACACCGCCTGCCCCTCGATCAGCACCTCCCCCGCGGACGCCTCCTCCAGCGTTCCCGCGATCGTCAGCAGCGTGGTCTTGCCCGAACCGCTCGGCCCCATCACGGCAACCAGTTCACCGGCCTCGACCGTCATGCTCACGTCCGACAGCGCATCGACCTCGGCCGCGCGCTGCCCGTAACTGCGCGAAACCGATCGCAGCTCCAACACGTTCATCCGCGACCACCGACCCTCGCCCGCCGACGCGGCAGCACCCGCGGTGGCACGTCCGACGGCGGGGCCGCGGGACTGCCTAGCTCATCGAGGCTGCTCTCCACCGAATCCAGCCACCTGACCTGCGCATCAAGGCGGAAGACCTCAGCATCCGCGACCATCGCCAGCCTCGCCTCCCCCGGGCTGGCGTCCTTCACCCGGGCATAGTCACGCATCACCTCCACCAAATGCCGGCGATGCACCTGCAGCAGGCGGCGGGCGTCGATGCCGGGCACACCCACCGCGACCATCACCTTGATCACCAAGTCATCCCGCGGGGGCGCGCTCAGATCCGGCGGTGTTTCCAGCCAGCGGCCCAGCTCGGCGCGACCCTCGCCCGTCAGTCGGAACCGGCGCTGCGCCCCTTCCGCCTCCGCGTCATCGGACTCGATCAACGCGTCGCGCTCCAGCCGCTGCAGCGTCGTGTACACCTGCCCGCCGTTGACCGGCCACACCTCGCCGGTGCGCTGCTCGAAGTCCTGCCGCAGCTTCCAGCCATAGCTCGGGCCCTCGCTCAGCAACGCCAACAACGCAGGCCGCATGCTCATCACAGACTCCTTGGTAGGCTACTCAGTACCCTACTCGCGATGGCAAAGCCAATAGTGTCTCGGCCCGGCTCAAGAAGCAGCGCTCGCGATGGCTGGCTCGGGGACGCGGCCGCCATGCCCGTGTGGGTGAACCAACGCAGGACCTACTACGTAGCACGTAGGAGAGGGCTGTCGTCCGCCGGACGGCTAGCTCACGCGGTACCCAGCACCGCTTCTTAGGAGGTCCATGATGGCGAACCATCTACTCCGAATCCCGCCCCGGTCCCTCGCTGGCGCCGCCGTCGCCTGTCTGGCCGCAGCTGGTCTGGCTGCGGCACCGGCGGCTGCTTCTCCCGCGACGTTCATCGGCCCGTTCAACACCGTGCAGACACTCAGCTCGACCGTGCCCAAGAACGGCGACGTCAACCCGTACGGGGTCGCGGTCGCCCCGGTGACTCGCGGCCGGCTGACCGCCGGCGACGTGCTCGTGAGCAACTTCAACAACCACCGCAACCTGCAGGGAACCGGCACCACCATCGTCGAGGTCTCGCCGAGCGGGAATCTCAGCCTGTTCGCGATGCTCGACCCGAACAAGCTGCCCGGATCGTGCCCAGGCGGCCTTGGGCTGACCACCGCGCTGGTCGCCCTGCGCAGCGGGTTCGTCATCGTGGGCAGTCTGCCGACAAAGAACGGCAGCTCGGCGAGCATGCAGGCCGGTTGTCTGCTCGTGCTCGACTCGTCGGGCACGGTCGTGGAGACCCTGTCGGGGGCGCCCATCAACGGTCCCTGGGACATGACCGCGGCCGACGCCGGCACCACGGCCGACCTGTTCGTCACCAACGTGCTGAACGGTACGGTCGCGGCCAGCCCGAACACCGTCGACGGCGGCACCGTCGTCCGCATCGGCCTGACGCTGCCCAGCACCGGCCTCCCGGCGGTCACTTCGGAGACCGTCATCGGCAACGGGCTGCCAGAACGCACCGACCCCGCAGCACTCGTGGTCGGGCCCACCGGCCTCGGCCTTGCTCGCAACGGCACCCTCTACGTCGCCGACAGCGTCGCCAACCGCGTCGCCGCTATCCCCAACGCTCTGTCCGCCGCCGGCCCGACCAGCACCGTCACCTCCGGCGGGGCGATCAACGACCCACTGGGCCTCGCTATCGCTCCGAACGGCGACGTGCTGACGACCAACGGCGGCGACGGCAACCTCGTCGAGACCACGCCGGCCGGCCAGCAGGTCGCGGTGAAGATGTTGGACACCAGCCCCGCGCCACCCGGCCCGAACGGTAACGGCACACTGTTCGGCCTGGCCGTGGTGCCCGACAACTCCGGCGTGTACTTCGTCGACGACGGCACGAACACACTCGCCGTCCTGCAGTAACACCATCCGCGGGAGGGGCCTGGAACCCCCGAAGCCGGCCCCGCCTCGGGGGTTCCGCTCTCCCGCGCAGCGGCTGATCGAATCCCAGATGATCGGCACGCACCGTGACCGATCCATGTCGGCCGTCCTGCTCAGCTGATGAGCGTTGCTTTTGGGCGTACGACGCAGAACTCGTTTCCTTCGGGATCGGCGAGTACGACCCATGACTCGTCGCCGGTCTGCCCGATATCCACCCGGCGTGCGCCGAGCCGAAGTAGGCGCTCTATCTCAGCGTCGCGATCAGACGCTTGCGTGGTCAGATCGAGATGCAGCCGGTTCTTGACGGTCTTGGTCTCCGGCACTGGCATGAAACACATGCCAATCGGCGCGGTCTCCTGCGGTCCGATGACGACCTCTCGTTCGCGCTCGGACAGGATCTGCCAGCCCAGCGCCTGCGCCCAGAAGCGTGCGAGGCCAGCCAGATCGTGGGCATCCACGACGATGTGATGTAGCCGCACAGGCATGGCTCCAGTGTGCTCGACGCGCTCGATCGCGTTACCTGGCCAGCCATCTGCGGGAGCGTGGAGAGTTCGGGCTCGCACCGCAGCCATGGCCCTCGCGCTGTTGGCGGGCGAGGCTACGGCGCCATCCGGCCAACACCGTCCTAGACGTGATCTTTCTGACACAGCAGCGCGGGAATGGCTCATGCGTGACCGGCGCTCGAGATTGCCATGAGCTTGGTGGCGGGCAAGGCATTGCGGACCGGGTCGACAGCGCTGGTGCTGGCCGTGGTTTGCGTGGCGCAGTTCATGGTGGTGCTCGACATCAGCATCGTGAACGTTGCGCTTCCTGACATGCAGCGTGACCTGCACATGAGCCAGAACGGGCTGGCGTGGGTGCTCAACGCCTACACACTGACCTTCGCCGGCTTTCTGCTGCTGGGTGGACGGGCCGCCGACCTGTGGGGACGGCGCCGGCTGTTCTTGATTGGTGTCGCGTTATTTTCACTGACGTCGCTGCTGGGTGGGCTGGCGCAAAGCGGCGGTCAGCTGATCGCGGCGCGCGGCCTGCAGGGGCTGGGCGGCGCGGTGCTTTCGCCGGCCACGCTAACGATCCTCACTACGACGTTCACCGACCCACGAGCACGGGCCCGTGCATTGGGGATGTGGAGCGCGGTGGCAGGCGCCGGCGGCGCCACCGGCGTGCTCGCCGGCGGCGTGCTGACCGATCTGCTGTCCTGGCGGTGGATCCTGTTCATCAATGTGCCGATCGGCCTGCTTGTGCTGGCCGTGGCGCGCTTGGTGGTCGCCGAGTCGCGTGGCGAGGGAGAGCGGCCGACGCTGGACTGGCCCGGGGCGCTGACCGTCACGGCCGGGCTGGTCGCGCTCACCTACGGGATTGTCTCGACCGACTCACACGCCTGGGGTTCGCCGCTGGTGCTGGGCTTGATGGCCGTCGGTGTGGCGCTGGTCGCGGCGTTCTTGTGGGTGGAAAGCCGGCACCGACACCCGCTCGTACCGCTGCGGATGTTCCGGTCCCGTGCCCTCACCGGCGCCAACCTGATCATGATGCTGATCGGTGCGGTGATGTTCGCGCTGTTCTTCTTCTTGTCCCAGTACTTGCAGGACGTACACGGCTACAGCCCGCTGCGCACCGGCTTCGCGTTCTTGCCGATGCCGCTGGCGATCATCATCGGCACCCAGCTGTCGTCGCGGATCGTGGACAGGGTCGGTTCGCGTGTGCTGCTGACTGTCGGACCGTTGATCTCCGCTGTCGGGCTAGTACTGCTGTCCCGACTGCACGCCACCAGCTCCTACGCGCTTCACATCGGGCTGCCCGGCGCGCTGATCACGTTTGGGATCGGCATGTCGTTCGTCCCGGTGACGCTCTCGGCGACCGGCGGAGTCGACCGGCGCGACGCCGGCCTCGCCTCCGGCCTGATCAACACCACTCGGCAGATCGGCGGCTCCGTGGGGCTGGCAGCGCTGCTGACGATCGCCGCATCGCGCGCCCACGCGCTGGCTGGTTCCGGCGCGGCCGTCGCGCAGACCGCGGGCTACACACGGGCCTTCTCGGTCTCGTCGGTACTGCTCGTTATCGCCGCGGCCGTCGCGCTGCTCGTGCTCCCGGCCCGACCCAGCCAGCCCGCGCCGATCGCCGACCCTGAGCCGCAGGTGGGAGCCTTGGCCGCCGAGGCCAGCTGACGCACGCACCTATCACGATCAACCACGGACCGTCAGCGCGGCGATCCAGATAAACGGAACTGCGGAATAATCGCTCAGGGTCAGCGGATAGCGTCAAAGAGTGCCTGAGCTGCAGCTCCTCCGACGCGACCACGCATCCGCGGTAATAGCGTTCGAGCTGGCCAACCGAGCGTTCTTCGCGACGGCGATCTCCGACCGTGGCGACGCATACTTCGAGCACTTCGCCGAACGACACAACGAACTGGTGGGCGCGCAGGAGGCAGGCCGGGGCGCGTTCTACCTGCTCGTCGATGGCGACTCGTCGGTGCTCGGCCGATTCAACCTGATCTTCGGGCCAGAGGACACTGCCAAGCTCGGTTACCGGGTTGCCGAGCACGTATGCGGGCGGGGCGTTGCCACCGCGACCGTGCGAGACCTGTGTCATCTTGCCGCCACTCGACATGGCGTGCGCATCGTGAGGGCCGCCACGGCGCACAGCAACGCAGCCTCGCAGAGAGTTCTGATCAAGGCCGGGTTCGTCGCGATCGGTCCAGCAGAACCGGCAGATCTTGGCGGCAAGCAAGGCACCTGGTATCAGCGCGATCTGGCGGCCGAGTCGAGACCTGCTGAATGACCGCCTGAACGCGCAGCACGGATCGGACGTTCTGGCGCCGTCCGCAGGCGTAGCGATTAGCGCAGGTTGACCGGGACGCTTCACCGAACCAGTCGTGCGGGATGGTTCGCCACGAGGTCGGCTCGGCCAGCGCCAGCATGATCGTCGCGTGCTGCACGAGGTTGCGCAGATGCGAGCCGATCAGGCACTCGTGGCTGGAGCGGAATCGCTTCGGCCGGCGGCATCGAGGGAACGGGCGGTGTCGTTGAGGGCGCGGATCCGCGGATTCTCCCGGCTGGTGGACCAGATCAGGCCGAGGGGTATGGGCGGCAGGTCGTCGATGGGGACGAGTACGACGTCGTCTCGGTCGAAGATCGGAACCGTCGAGCTGGTGGGGTGGACGATGCGCCCGCGGGCCACGAACGCGAGGATCTCGTGGATGGTTCGGATCGGCTGCGTGCGCCGGATCACGCGTCCGGACGGGGTGCGCGGCGGAACGAGAAGGTCGTAGACAGCGGACGGGACGGTCGAGGGGAACAAGGCCACCTCCTCGTCGGCGAGCTCCTCGACCGAAACCGTGCTCCGGTGGGCGAGGCGATGGGAGGCTGCGACGGCCAGCGCCCGCTGGTAGTAGGCGAACGTGGCGCCGGCGGTGAGGTCTGGCTCGTCGACGGCCGACCAGTTGCACAGGACGTCGATGTCGCCGTGGCGCAGGCCCCGGTAGGCGTTGAAGGTCTCGACCTCCTGGAGCCGGACCTCGCAGCCGGGATGGCGAGCCTGGAACGCGGCGACGAGCCGGCTCAGCGCCGGTCCCTCGGTGGTGAGGACGAAGCCGATCCGCAACAGCCCGCTGATGTCACCGGACAGGTCACCGGTGTCGGCTAGCGCCTGCTCCAGGGCCGCCAGTGCGGGAACGAGCCTGCTTCGGAGGACTTCACCGGCGGAGGTGAGCCGAACGCGACGGCTGGTCCGGTCGAACACTTTGACGCCGAGCCGCGACTCGAGGGAGCGCACGGCTTCGCTTACCCCTGGCTGGGAGATTCCGAGCCGCTCGGCGGTACGACCGAAGTGCAGCTCGTCGGCGAGCACCAAGAAGATCCGCAGCTCGCGGAGCTCGACATCTGTCGACATCGATCGGGAATGCTAATCGGTCCGATCGGGGATTTCCCCTTGATCAGCCGCCACCATGACGCCAGGTTGGGGTTGGTGGCCAGACCGTGAGCGAGCGGGTTGCGAAGGAAAGGAAGGCGAGCCTATGGCTGAGCATCCGAACGTCGAGGTGTTCCGGCAGGTCTATGACACATTCACGACCGGAGACATGGATCGGCTCGCCGAGCTGATCGCCGCAGACGTCGTCTGGCACGTACCGGGCACGAATCTAATCTCCGGTGAGTACACGAGCCGAGAGGCCATCTTCGGGTGCTTCAACAAGATCTTCGAGCTCTCGGAGGGCAGCTACCGGCCGCAGCTTCACGACATCCTGGCCAACGACAATCACACGGTGGCGCTGATGCACGCGACCGCTCGCCACGGCGACAAGACCCTCGATCAGGACTACGCCTTCGTCTGTCACATCCGGAACGGGCAGGTCGCCGAGACCTGGGAAGCATGGACCGAGGGGCCGGCGTGGAATGAGTTCTGGTCCTGATCCGGCCGAAGGGCTGGGTCCGTGCGAAGGCAGGCTGTCGTGATTCTGGTCATCGGAGGTCGAAGCAAGATCGGCTCGGCGCTGCTCGAGGAGCTGGCGACTCGTGGCCAGCACGTGCGAGCACTCGTGCGCGGCGGCGAGCCGACCGGCGGCTTGCCCGCGGCGGCCGAGATCGTGACCGGTGACCTCGCCGAGGAGGCCTCACTGGTGAGGGCCATGGCAGAGGTCGAGAAGGTTTTCCTGCTCTCCAGCCCGCACCCCGACGCGGTGAGTTGGCACAAGAACGCGATCGACGCGGCCCGCCGCACGGACGTGCAACTGCTGGTGCGTAGCTCGATCCTCGGAGCCGACCTACAGTCACCGGCTGAGTTCGTCAGCGCGCACACCACCAGCGACCGCTACCTCGAGGACTCCGGGCTGCCTTTCGTGATCGTGCGGCCGAACCTGTTCCTGCAGAACATTCCCGAATCGACGATCCCCTCGATCGACGCGTCCGGGGCGTTCTATGTCGACGCCGGCCAGGCGCGGATCAGCATGGTCGACACCCGCGATGTCGCCGCGGTTGCCGCGGTCGCCCTCACCGAGTCCGGCCACCAGGGCGCCCACTACGACGTGACCGGACCCGAGGCGCTCTCCTACGCCGACGTCGCCGCCAAACTCACCACGGCCATGCACCGCCAGATCAGCTATGTCGCCGCACCGGACGAGGCGGTACGCCAGGCACTGTTGGCCGCCCGGCTGAACGACTGGCTGGTGGGCGCGCTGATCGGCCTGTACCAGGACTACCGGCGCTCGGGAACCGACGGCTACGCCGCCCGCGTCGCCGACACCGTAACCCGGCTCACCCGACGCCCAGCGCGGTCGTTGGACGACCTACTCCGCGAGATGGCTCCGATCTGATCCCGACTGACCGCCGCCACGTTGCGCGACGGTGAGCCATGGGCTTACCGACACCAGGACAGAGTCACCACCCGCATACCGACGCGCTGCCGGTTCCGTCGACCTGCTCGCCACGGTGCGCCGAATCGGCGATACCCGCGTCGAGCGGTAGATGGCGGCGGCGATCCACTGGGAGCGACCGGTCGTGAGCGCCGACCCGTCGATCTGGGTCGCCGAGGATGATCAACGGCGCCGCGCAGATGGATCTATAGGCGAACTCGAATGGGGCTGTGCTCGTACCGTGTCTCGGCGTAGTCGGGCGTCGGAGTGCTGAACTCCTCAGCCATGTTCGCACCTTGGCTCCACCGCAGAAGTAGACCTAGCTCCCCTGCGGAGCGGTGAGGTGGCGTTGAGCATCGAAGCATGACGATGACGACAACGAAGGATGCGTCGGCCAGCCGCCCGGTGCTTCCCGCGCCGCGCTGGTACTCGCTGCGGCTGCACCTGTTGGGTCGCTCGATATTGACGATGTTCGCCTCCCTGATCGGCGCCGTGCTGTTCTCGGCATGGATCACCACGGTCGCGGTCTCGTCGCTCGCCCTCTGCGCGCCGTTGCTGCCGCCAGTCACCGCGATGGTGCGTGCGTATGCGAACGCCCACCGGCGAAGCGCCAGCCGGTTGCTCGGCACGCCGATCCCCGCGCCGTACCGGCCGGTCGAGCGACCCGGCGTGCTCGGCCGGGTATCCGCAATCGTGCGGGACCCGGCCAGTTGGCGCGATGCGTTGTGGACGCTGCTGCACAGCATCGTGGCCCGCGTGACCTCGACTCTGGCCGTGAGCCTGTTCTTCGGCTCGGTGTTCGCCCTGATCTATCCGTTCCTGTTCTGGGTCACGCCGCGATCGGTGTTCGGCAAGCCGTTTGGCGGCCGGGTTGAGCTGCACAGCGTCGCGGACGCGACGCTGATGATGCCCCTCGCCCTCGTAACGTTCGGGCTGTGGCTGGTGCTGCAAGTCCCACTCACCCGGCTCGAGTTGGCGCTGACCCGATCTCTGCTCGGCCCACGCAGGCCGGCGCCCTAGGCACCTAGGCACAATCGACGCTGCACGCCACCCGATTGGGACCGCACGATGCGAGCGCCTCGACGGGCCGATCCTCCGCCGCGCCGACGGGCACCGCCTAGACCGGCACGGCGCCAGCCGGGCCGTGCGCCGCATCGCCAAACGTGCCGGTATCGCCAAGCCGATCAGCTCACACACGCTGCGGCACGCGTTCATCACCGCAGCCCTCGACGCCGGAGTCCCGCTGCGTGACGTACAAGAAGCCGCAAGCCACGCCGACCCAAGAACGACTATGCGGTACGACCGCGGCCGAGCATCCTTAGACCGGCACGCCACCTACCTCGTCGCCGCATATCTGACGAAGCCGGACATGCCGACCAGCACCCTCATGGCAGCGTGGCCACCGTCAAGGCTGCGGTGACCGGATCGCCGGACAGCAGCCGGGCTCCGGTCCGCGTCGCCACTGCGGCGTTGGCGCCCGCGCCGGCCAACGCGACGGGGTAGCGGCGGCTGAGGGCGGCGAGTTCCTTCGCGACTTGCGCGAACCGGTCCGGCTCGACTGCGGCTAGGACGATCAGTTCCGGCCGGGTGACCTGGACGGTCTGCCGCAGTTCGGCAAGCGGGGTGTTGCTGCCGAGGTAGGTGATCCGCCAGCCGAGCCGGTGCAGGGCGATGCCGAAGGCCATCAGCGGGATGTCGTGCAACTCGTCCGGCGGGCAGGCGAGCACGGCCCGTGGGCCGACTCCGGCGCCCCAGCCGAGCGCGAGGCCTGACAGCCTGCCGCGCAGCAGGTTGCTGGCGAAGTGCTCCTGCGCGACGCTTGCGGTTCCCTGTGCCCAGCGCTCGCCAAGCTCGCGGAGGTAGGGCAGCACGACGTCGCGCAGCACCGTGGTCGGCGCCAGTTGCACCAGTAGCCGGTCCAGCGCCGCCTGTGCGGCCGGCTCGTCGAAGCCGTCCAGTGCGCTGCGCAGCGCGGCCACTTCCTGCGGAACGTCGGCATCGGCCGCCGGCACGGGCGGCTCGTCAAGCACGGCGCGGGCGGCCTCGGCGGCGGACAGTCCGCCGGCCAGCAGTTGCTTCATTCGGTGTACCCGCCGTTCGTCGGTCGGCGAGTAGAGCCGGTAGCCGCCCGGTGAGCGGGTGGGGCGGAGCAGGCCGTACCGGTTCTCCCAGGCGCGCAATAGGTGATCGCTGACGCCGACTCGGCGACTGAGCTCGCCGATCCGCACGGCTCCGGGCGCGTCCACAAGAGAGACTATACAGAGCTTAGACAGTGATTTGACAACTTGTGGATGCAGCACCTACGGTCGGCTCGACAAAGCTTTGACAAACCATGAGATGAACATCGGATGACGATGCCCCTCTTGCAGTCCGGCCCGCGCCCCACCGTCGCGGTGGTGGGCTCCGGCGTCGCCGGCCTGACGGCGGCCTACCTGCTGTCCCGCGCTCACGACGTGACGCTGTTCGAGGCCGAGGCCCGGCTTGGCGGACACGCCCACACGCATGACGTGACCGACGCGCACGGCCGGACACATGCCGTCGACAGCGGGTTCGTCGTGCACAACGACGCAACCTATCCGTGGCTGCGCCGGCTGTTCGCCGAGCTGGGCGTGCAGGTCCGGCCCACCGAGATGAGCATGAGCATCCGCTGCGATCAGTGCGGCCTGGAGTACGCCGGCGGGCGCGGGCTGCCCGGCATCCTGGCCCAGCCGCGGCGGCTTCTCGACCCCGAGTTCGTCAGGCTGCTACTGCAGGTCAAGCGCTTCCATCGCCGCGCAGCGGCCTTCCTCCGCGACGGCGACGAGGCCACCACGTACGGGGAGTTCTTGCGCCAGGGCAGATTCAGCGCGTACTTCATCACGCACTATGCGGTGCCGATCGTCTCCTGCGTGTGGTCGGCAGGCCGGCAACTTTCGCTGCAGTACCCAGCCCGGTACCTGTTCGAATTCCTTGCCCACCACGGGATGTTCACGCTGCGCGGCTCGCAGCAGTGGTACACGGTCCTCGGCGGCTCGCGCAGCTATGTCAACCGGTTAGCCGCGGTGCTGTCCGACGTGCGCCGCGCGCACGCCGTCACCGACATCACCCGGCACCCGGACGGTGTCGAGCTGCGCGACAGCACCGCAGCCGTGACGCGCGCCGACCGGGTCGTCATCGCGACCCACGCCGACCAGGCGCTAGCGCTGCTCACCGACCCGAGCGACGCCGAGGTCCGGACGCTGAAGGCGTTCGGCTACTCGGCCAACCACACGCTGCTGCACACCGACGCCGCTGTGCTGCCCAGCGCCGAGGGTGCCCGCGCGTCGTGGAACTTCCGCATGCGCTCGTGCGGGTCGCCGGATGAGCCGGTGGTCGTCTCCTACTGGATGAACCGGCTGCACGGTCTCGACGCCGAGGAGCAGTACCTCGTGACGCTGAACGATCCCGAGCGGGTAGCGCCGAGTGCGGTGCTGGCCACCATGACCTACGAGCACCCCGTTTACACCCCGGAAAGCGTCGAGGCCCAAACCCAGCTGGCCGGTTTGGCGACGGATCGCACGGTCTACGCGGGCGCCTACCACGGGTGGGGCTTCCACGAGGACGGCTGCCGCTCCGGTGTGGAGGCGGCCCGGCACTTCGGCGTGGCGTGGTGAGCACGTCTGCCTTGCCGGAGCTGCCGGCGCTGGTCACCGGCGTGGTGAGGCACCGCCGCCCAGGCCCTGTGCGGCACGCCTTCCGGCACGGCGTCTACCAGTGGCTGGTCGACCTTGATGACATCCCGGTCCAGCGCTGGTGCCTGCGCCCGCTGGCCTCGTTCTCCAGCGCCGATCACCTGGGCGATCCACACCGGACGATCAAACAGAACGTCGAGCGGCACTTGGCCGAGCAGGGAATCGACCTCGGCCCGCGCGGCCGCATCCTCATGCTCGCCAACGCGCGGGTCTTGGGGTATGTGTTCGACCCACTGTCGGTCTTCTGGTGCCTCGCCGGGGAGGGCGACCTTGCCTGCGTCGTGGCGGAGGTGCACAACACCTACGGCGAACGGCACGCCTACCTCCTTCTCCCGGATCGCGACGGAACGGCACGCACCGACAAGGCCTTCTACGTCTCGCCGTTCTTCCACGTCAGCGGCAGCTACACGCTTCGCCTCATCCTTCGCCCGGACCTGATCTCGACGTCGGTCACGCTGCGCCACGGCGACACCGTCGCCTTCAGTGCCACCTTCCACGGGCGGCCGCAGCCCGCCACCGGGCGGACGCTGCTAACCCGGTTCGCCCGGCAACCGTTCATGCCACAGCGGGTGTCGGCGCTCATCCGGGTACACGGCATGTGGCTCTGGCTGCGCCGGCTGCCGGTCACGCCTCGGCCTCGCCGTGACGTCGAGGAGGCCTCATGAAGCTCGCCGGAACGGCCGTGTGGGTCCTCGGCGCGTCAAGCGGAATCGGGGCAGCGACCGCCCGCGAGCTCGTCCGCCGCGGAGCCAGAGTCGCCGTGACGGCGCGCCGCGAGCAGCAGCTACGGGATGTCGCTCACGGCGAGATGCTCGTGGTGCCCGCCGACGTCACCGACGCGGGTTCGCTCGCGCACGCCGCGGCCACCGTGCTTGACACGTTGGGACGGCTGGACGTGGTCGTGTACGCCGCGGGTTACTGGCAGCAGATGGACGCTATGGCATGGGACGCCGAGGCGTTCGAACGGCACCTGCGGGTGAACCTCACCGGGCTGAGCAACACGCTCGCCGTCGTGCTGCCGCCGATGCTCCAGCGCGGCCAAGGAGTCCTCGCCGGAATCTCCTCGGTGGCGGGCTACCGGGGACTTGCCGGGTCCGGCGGGTACGGCGCCACCAAGGCCGCCCAGCTCAACCTCCTGGAATCGTTGCGCGTGCAGCTCGCCCCGCACGGTGTCCGCGTGACGACGATCAGCCCCGGCTTCGTGCGCACCGACCTCACCGCCGACAACCGGTTCCCGATGCCGTTCCTCATCGAAGCCGCGCAAGCTGCCACCGCGATCTGCGACGGCCTAGAACGCAACCGCACCGAGATCGTCTTCCCGCTGCCGATGGCCGTGCTGATGACGGCCGCCCGCCTCATCCCGCCACGCCTGTGGACCGTCCTGTGGGCCCGCCCGACCGGAAGGACCACCGTGCAGATCCGCAGGACCGTCGCGGTCGCCAGGCCGGTCGACACGGTGTTCGACTACCTCAGCGACTTCACGACCACAACCGAATGGGATCCAGGCACCGTACGCACCGTCCGCGCAAGCGGCGACGGCGGCGTGGGGACTGAATACGTCAACACCTCCCGCTTCCTCGGCCGCACGACCGAGCTGCGCTACGTGGTGCAGGAGTTCGTCGCCTCCCGGCGCATCCGGTTGCGCGGCGAGAACGCCACGGTGGTCGCCCACGACACGATCACGTTCACCCCCCTCGAGCACGCGACCGAGGTGACATACACGGCCGAGTTCGCGTTCAAAGGAGT
>JBPYES010000521.1:0-3862 GCA_051984825.1 Jatrophihabitantaceae bacterium | reverse complement strand
CGTCTCGGTCGCGACCGTTTCGAAGGTCATCAACCAGCGTTACGGCGTGTCCGCGATAACCCTCGCGCGGGTACAGGCCGTGATCGCCGAGATGGGCTACGAGGCGAGCCTGGTGGCACAGAGCCTGCGCAACAACCGGACCAACGTGATCGGCATCCTGGTCGCCGACCTCGAGCCGTTCAGCACCGAGCTGCTCAAGGGCATTGCTGACGCGATACGGGGTAGCGGCTTCGAGCTGGTCGTGTACTCGGCCGGTGGGCGCACCGGCGATCACGTGGGCTGGGAGCGGCGCTACCTCTCGCGGCTGTCCGGCACCCTCGTCGACGGCGCCGTGCTCGTAACACCCACCGTCATCGACGTGAACTACGGGGCGCCGATCGTCGCGGTGGACCCGCACACCGGCCCGTCCGACCTGCCGACCATCGACTCGGACAACCTGCGCGGCGCGCAGCTTGCCACCGAGTACCTACTCGAGCTCGGCCACCGCCGCATCGCCATGCTGACCGGCCGACCGGACCTCCAGTCGGCGATGCTGCGCGAGCAGGGATACCGCCTGGCGCTCGGCGCGCAGGTGGACGAGGAGCTCGTCCAGCCGGGCGGGTACGACGCGGCGGTGTCGGCCGAGTCGGCGCGGCAGCTGCTGGAGGTGCCGGACCGGCCCACCGCGATCTTCGCCGCGAACGACGTCTCCGCGATCGCCACCCTGGAGGTCGCCGCCGAGCTGGGCGTACGCGTGCCGGAAGACCTCTCGGTCGTGGGATTCGACAACATCCCGGAGTCGGCGCTGTCCTCACCTCCGCTGACCACGGTGGAGCAGCCGATCCGGACGATGGGGCACCGGGCGATCGAGTTGCTGATCAGCCTGATTCGGGGTGAGCCGGCGGAAGTCACCCACATCACGCTGCCGACGAATCTCGTCGCCCGCCGCTCGACGCGGGCGCTGACATGACCGCCGAAGCCGTCGAGGTATGGCGCGACCCCGCGGCGCCTGTTGCCGTTCGGGTACGTGACCTGCTCGCGCGCATGACGTTGCCGGAAAAGACAGCGCAGCTGTACAGCGCCTGGCTGGGCATGGAGTCCACCGGTGGCGAGGTCGCCCCGATGCTCTCTGAGTTCGTGACGCCGCGTGAGGACTACGAAGCGCTGCTGCCGCACGGCCTCGGCCAGCTCACCCGCGTCTTCGGCAGCGCGCCGGTCGACCCCGCAATCGGCACCCGGGACCTGGCGCGCACCCAGCGACAGATCATGACGGCGGGACGATTCGCCATCCCGGCGCTGGCGCACGAGGAGTGCCTGACCGGGCTCGGCGTTTGGCAAGCCACGGTCTACCCGTCGCCGCTTTGCTGGGGGGCGTCGTTCGACCCTGCGCTGGTCGAGCAGATGGCCACCCAGATCGGCACCGCCATGCGCCGGCTCGGCGTGCATCAGGGGCTCGCTCCGGTGCTCGACGTGGTCCGGGATCTGCGCTGGGGCCGCGTCGAAGAGGCGATCGGCGAGGACCCGTACCTCGTGGGAACCATCGGCGCCGCGTATGTCCGTGGGCTGGAGTCTGCGGGCGTGGTCGCGACGCTCAAGCACTTCGTCGGTTACTCGGCCTCCCGGGCGGGGCGCAATCTCGCGCCGGTGCCGATCGGCCCGCGCGAATTGGCCGATGTGCTGCTCCCCCCGTTCGAGATGGCATTGCGCGCCGGCGCCCGGTCGGTCATGAACTCCTACTGCGATCTGGACGGGCTGCCGGTCGCCACCGACGCGTCACTGCTCACCGGGTGGCTGCGCGAGCGGGCGGGCTTCGCCGGCACGGTCGTCTCCGACTACTTCGCCGTCGCGTTCCTCGAGACACTGCATGCGGTCGCGGCATCCCGAGGGGACGCCGCCGGGCAGGCGCTGGCGGCCGGCATCGACGTGGAGCTGCCGGCCGTGAACTGCTACGGCGCTCCGCTCGTCGAGGCGGTCTCTTGCGGGTCGGTGGACGAAGCGCTGGTCGACCGCGCGGTGGAACGCGTCCTCACCCAGAAGTTCGAACTCGGACTGCTCGACCCGGGCTGGCGGCCGGAGCCGGCCGAGGGCCCCATCGATCTGGACGACGCCGAATCACGCGCGCTGGCCCGCCGGCTGGCAGAGCGTTCCGTCGTGCTGCTCGCCAATGACGGCACCCTGCCGCTGCGCGGACGCCCCCGGCTCGCCGTCGTCGGCCCCCGAGCAGCCGACGCCAATGCGCTATTCGGCTGCTACTCGTTCCCGGTGCACGTCGGCGCCAGTTACCCCGAGCTCCCGCTCGGCATCGAAGCGCCCACCGTGCTGGACGCGCTGCGCGAGACGTACGACGTCACCTACGAGCAGGGCTGCCCAGTGCTCGGCGGCACCTCAGAAGGGATCGCCGCGGCGGCGGCGCTGGCGCAGGATGCCGACGTGTGCATCGCCGTGCTGGGCGACCGCTCCGGGCTCTTCGGGGCAGGGACGTCCGGCGAGGGCTGCGACGCCGCCGATCTGCGGCTGCCGGGCCGCCAGGAGGAGTTGCTGGAGGCGCTGCTGGACACGGGGACGCCGGTCGTCCTCGTGCTGCTCGTCGGGCGGCCGTACGAGCTCTCCCGGCAGGTTTCGCGGCTGGCAGCCGTCGTCTGCGGCTTCTTCCCCGGCGAGGAGGGCGCACCGGCGCTGGCCGGCGTGATCTCGGGGCGGGTCAACCCTTCGGGGCGCCTGCCGGTGAACTTCCCCGCGGCGGGCGCCAGCCAGCCGAGCACCTACCTGGCGGCGCCGCTCGCAGCGCGATCGAGCACCAGCACGGTGGACCCGACGCCGCTCTTCCCGTTCGGTCACGGACTCTCGTACGCCCCCGTCACGTGGCATTCGGTATCGGCGTCGCCCGGGCCGTGGCCGACCGACAGCACCTGCACGGTGCGGGTCGAGCTGCGCAACGACGCCGGCACGGCGGCGTCGGAGGTGGTGCAGGTCTACCTGCACGACCCGGTGGCCGAGGTAGCCCGGCCGGTGCAGCAGCTGATCGCCGCCGCCCGGGTGGACCTGGACCCGGGACAGGCCACCACAGTGACATTCGACCTGCATGCCGATCTGGCCTCCTACACCGGACGAGACGGCTGCCGGATCGTCGAGCCGGGCGATGTCGAACTACGGGTGGGGGCATCGAGCGCCGACATCCGTGCCACGCTGCCGTGCCCCCTGGTGGGGTCGCGGCGCGAAGTCGGCTTCGACCGGGTGCTCGCGCCGCAGATCAGTACACGCTGAGCGGATCGGCCACCACGCGGGACACCACCGCGCCGGCGGCCCCCCGTACTGCTGCGTACGGTCCGAGCTCGGAAACGTGGACGCGCACCGGCGCCAGCTCGCGGCTCACGATTCGGCGCGTCAGCTCGGCCGAGAGTGGGCCGGTGAGCCAGGAAGCCAGCCGGGCGTGCACGCCGCCGAGCACGACGTCCCGCACGTCGAGCAGGTTCACCGTGGCGGCGAGCGCGATGCCCAGTGCCCGCCCGGCGCACTCGAGGGCGGCCCGCGGCCGCGCGTCGCCAGCCCCGGCTACCAGTTCGTCCACGTCGCCGGCGCCGGCGGTGCGGAGCAGGGCGTCGAGCCCTGCGAACTGCTCCAGGCATCCGGCGCCTCCACAGCTGCACGGCGGCCCGTCCGGGTCGACGACGATGTGCCCGAGCTCGCCGGCGAAACCGCCCACCCCCGTGTAGAGCCGACCGTCGCGCACCACGCCGCCGCCGACGCCCACCTCGCCGGATACGTGGACGAAGTCACGCAGCCCGGTGGCCGCGGCCTCGGCCAGTGCGGCCAGGTTCGCCTCGTTGCCCGCCTCGACGTCCGTCCCGAGCAGTGCGCCCAGGGTCTCGGCGGGCGCGACGCC
>JBPYES010000520.1:0-2320 GCA_051984825.1 Jatrophihabitantaceae bacterium | reverse complement strand
CATGCCGCGCGTGGTAGCCGCCGTCCGTTCGTGCGGCGCTGTCTCGACTGGACCGAGCGCCGCCCGCACCTCGCGGGCGGCAGCGCCGCCGCGCTCTGCCAGCGGATGTTCGACCTGCGATGGGTGGAGCGTATTGGCACCGGCCGAGCGGTGCGGCTGACCCCGGACGGCCGAGTGGGCCTGGGTGTGGCCCTAAAAAGAGAGTTCTAGCTCGAGCTCGTGCCGGATCGGAATGTCGTCGTTGCCCCGTTCCGGGATCTCGGGCTTGATCCGGCGGGCGTCGTCGACCGCGCCGCGGTGCACGGCGACAAGCTGCCAGCCGCGCCGTTGGTAGAAGCGCAGCGCATGCGTGTTGTCGTTAGTCGTCACGAGCCACAGCCGCCGCCACCCGGCGGCCAGCGCGACGTCGATCACGGCGTCGAGCAGTGCGGTGCCGACGCCGTGATCAGGCCGTAAGGCGTCCAGCGACGGGACCTCCGCCTCGTCGTCGGCCGGCGCGTAGGTCACGATGCCCACGATGTCGCCGTCCTGCTCGGCAACGAGCGTGGGCAGCTCACGCAGATCGTGGCGTATGCCGCGGCTCACCACGACCGGCGAGCCCCAGCGCTCGGTGAGAAGCGCAGCCACCGGCTCACGTTCATCGTCACGAACGGGTCGAATCTCCATTAGTCCACGATGTCCCCTGCCTGGCCGCTGTGCCCGAAAGGCGAATGTGCCTCGCCGAGCAGGGTATCGGCGTGCTTGCGAATCAGATCCAGGTTGCGATCGGCCAGGTGGTCGAACGACTGCGGCACAGATGATCCCGGCGTCATCGACGCCATCGCCGTGGCCGGGTCGAGGCGCGCCGATACCCAGCCTTCGTGCGATGCCGCGCGCGCCACTACCTCCGCAATGGGCGTGACGATCATGGAGTTGCCGAAGTAGATGACTCCGGACGGATCGACGCCCGTCGCGTTGGCGCCGATCACGTACACGTGGTTGTCGTAGGCCCGCGCCCGGTTGGTGAGCTCCCAGAGGTCCGCCGAGCGCAGCAGCGCCGAAGGCCGGCAAATGATCTCGGCGCCCTTGATGGCGGTGATACGGGACAGCTCGGGATAGTCGCCGTCGAAGCAGATGATCACGCCGATGGCGCCGAGCGGCGTGTCGACGACGAGGACGTCATCCCCGGGCGTCACCCAGCCACCACGGTCGACGCGTTCGCCCCCGAAGGGGTGGGTCTTGCGGTAGGTGCCGAGCACCGTGCCGGTGGGCGAGACGACCGATGCCGTGTTGTACACGACGTCAGGCGCCTCCCCACGCTGGTACGCGCCGACCACCAGGTGCACCCGCAGGTCCTCCGCGGCTGATCGGAACGGATCGAGCGGCGCCGGGCCGACCAGCTCCCACAGCTCCGCCGCGGACACACCCGGCGTGAAACCCGTGGTCACCGATTCGGGCAGCACGATCAGCTCGGCGGCCGTCGCCGTGTGGCAATCGCGGAGGAACCGGACCGCGTGCTCGACATTCACGCTGATGGTGGCCGTGGTGAGCGGCGCCGGTGACGGCGCCACCTGCACTGCCGCCGCAGTGACAACGCGCATCAGCGCCGCCTCCGTCCCCATATGGCGCCCAACGCGAATCCGGCCGCTGCTCCGACAAGCACGCCCGGCGGGAAGCGTTTGGACGCTGGCGCCTCCGTGCGGCTGACCATCGGCGCCTTGCCGGTCAGCACATTGTCAACGGCGGCGAAGAACTCGTCGGCGGTCCTCCGCGCCACAGCCGCAAGCATGCGCTGGCCGACGCCGCCGATCATGCCGCCGACAGCGGTGTCCGCGTCGTAGCTCAGCACGGTGGAACCGTCCACTTCGGACAATCGCACCTGCATGTCGGTGCCGATCGTGCCCGATGCACCGGCTCCACTCGCGCTCATCGCGAACGACGACGGCGGCGTACTGTCGTGCACCCGCACCGTGCCTGAGTAGGTGCCTTTGGTCGACGCGACGCCCGCCGTCACGGTCATCAGATAGGCGCCCGGCCCCACTGCCTCCAACTGCTCGCAGCCCGGGATGCTGCGCGCCAGCACGGCGGGATCGCGCAGTGCCTCCCACACCCGCTCGATCGGCGCGTGCAGCGTGGCCTCACCGCTGATCTTCATGCCTTCTCCGCAGCTCGAACAGCTCGCTCGGCGATATCGGCATGGACGTGATGCGGATGCCCTCGGCGTCCTCGATGGCCGACGCGAACACGGCCGCCGACGGGATCACGCCGGCCTCGCCGGCCCCCTTGACGCCCAGTGGGTTCAGCGGGGACGGCGTCTCGAGGTGGTCGATGTCGATGCCGC
>JBPYES010000519.1:0-6737 GCA_051984825.1 Jatrophihabitantaceae bacterium | reverse complement strand
CATCGCCGTCGCCGCGTTCGGCATCGGCCCGGACACAGGCACAGCTGCAGCCAGTGCCGCCGAGGCCGAATACGAACGCGCGCTCGTCCGTCACGCGGGCGCCGAGTGGTACTCGGAGGCTCGGCCCGTCATAGACGAATGGACCGAGCGGGTGCTTGCCACCGATGACCCTCACGAGGTCGAGGGAATGCTGCGACTGGGTGTTTCCGATCACCTAGCCCACCCTTGTCGTCGCCGGCGAACTCGACTTCCTGTGCGGGCCCGCGCAAGCTCAGCCGATCTGCGCGGCGATCCCTGGTGCCCAACTGGAGATCATCCGCGACTGCGGGCACTTCCCCACCTTGGAAGCCCCAGAGGCCTACAGCGACGCTGTCCAGCGGTTCCTGGCTGCCTAGCCGCGGCGGCACGCTCGCGCGGTCAGCGTGCGACGATTGCACGATGCCGGCGCCGCAGCCGAGTGGGCGACTAGGGCTCGTCCTGCATCCCCGTAGCGATCCGACGGCCGTTGTCGAGACGCTCACGCGCTGGGCGCGGTCGCACGGCAAGGGGGTGATAGTCGACGCCCGGGACGCAGCGCGCGTGCCCGCCGACGTCGAGCCGGTGACCACGGCCGAGCTGGTCGAACAGGCGGACGCACTGATCAGTCTCGGCGGCGATGGCACGATGCTCGGCGCGCTGCGACTCGTCGCGCAACGGCCCGTCCCCGTGCTCGGCGTGAACCTCGGAAGCCTCGGCTTCTTGGTCGAGGTTGAGCCGCAGGAGCTCGACGCCGCGCTCGATCGGCTCGACCGGGGCGACTACTGCATCGAGGAACACAGCGCGGCGATGCTGACCGATGGGCACGACGAGGCGGCCGCGTTCAACGACATCGCGCTCGCAAGTGTGCCTGGCGAGGGCGCCGTACACGCGTTGCTGAGCGTCAGCGGGCGCGCGAGTGGCCGATACCGCTGCGACGCACTGGTCGTCGCCACGCCGATCGGTTCTACCGCGTATTCGTACGCGGCGGGCGGGCCACTCGTGTCACCGATGCTGGACGCCATGATCATCAGCCCGGTGGCACCGATATCCGGCATCTCGCGACCCGCAGTGATCTCGGCCGCCGAGCCGATCGGGTTGGCGCTGTTGGAAAGCAGCGGCCAACCGGTACTCCAAGTTGACGGGACGATCGTGCGACGGATGCAGCCAGGCGAGACGCTAGAAGTGCGCCTCAGACCGCGGGCGGGACTCCTCGTGCGGCTGGATCCCACGCGCTATCAGCGGCGCAGCGTGGTCAAGCTCAGCCTCCTCGACCTACCCTTCCTGCCCGAGGAGATGCGCGACCTGCTCCCGCCGGCGATCCCGGCGCGCTGACGGGCGCGCGCCGGCGCGGTTGGGCGCGCACGTGCATGCGCTCGCCCTGCGGGCCGAACAGGGTCAGTACCTCTGCGGGCCGCGGGCCGGCGTTGCTGAACGCATGCGGGGTGTGGGTATCGAACTCGGCGACCTCGCCCGGACGTAGCAGGAGGTCGAGCTCGCCCAAGCGCAGCCGCAGTCGACCGGCCAGTACGTAGATCCACTCGTAGCCCTCGTGGCGCTTCAGCGGGCCCTCGCGCTCGCCGGGTGGAATGATCATTTTGAACGCCTGCATTCCGCCGGGGCGGCGGGTCAGCGGAATGAAGGTGCGGCCGCCGCGCCGGATCGGTTGCAGCCGGGTACGTGGGTCACCGGTGGCGGGCGCGCCGACCATCTCGTCGAGGGCGATGCGGTGTGCGCGCGCCAGCGGCAGCAGCAGTTCGAGGGTGGGTCGGCGCTGTCCGGACTCCAGTCGCGACAGTGTGCTCACGGAGATGCCGGTCGCCTCGGCCAGCTGGGTGAGCGTTGCGCCCCGGTCCTGGCGGATCGCGCGTAGCCGTGGCCCGATGGACGCAAGCACAGCGTCGTCGGCCATTTCGTTCTTTGCCATCTTGGCAACGAAGTTTGCCCAATCTGCTCGGCGCGCCGCAAGGTGGCCGGCATGGACGAGACCTATGACGTAGTGGTGATCGGCGGCGGTGCCGCCGGGCTGAGCGGGGCGATCGCACTGGCACGGTTCCGGCGTTCGGTGCTGCTGGTCGACTCAGGGCAGCCGCGCAACGCACCAGCCGACGGGGTACACAACTTCCTCACCCGCGACGGCACGCCACCGGCCGAGCTGTACGCCCTCGGCCGGGCCGAGCTTCGGGGATATGGCGGAACGATCGTCGACGACCAGGTGGACGCAGTGCGCCGCGCCGGGCAGGCGTTCGCCGTCGATGTCAACGGCAGCACGCTGACCGCTCGGCGTGTCCTCGTCGCGACCGGAGCCCGGGACGAATTGCCCGCCATCCCGGGCCTGGCACAACGGTGGGGGCGTGACGTCGTGCATTGCCCCTACTGTCATGGCTGGGAAGTGCGCGACCGGCGCATCGGCGTGATCGCGACCGGGCGCCTGGCGCCGCATCAGGCGCTGTTGTTCCGCCAGCTCAGCGACGATGTGACCCTGCTTGCGCACACCGGCCCGGAGCTGAGCAACGAGCAGCATGCGCAGCTCGACAGCGCCGGAATCCCGGTGCTGCCCGGCGAGATCGCCGCCGTCGAGACCGACGCGGATCGGCTGGTCGGTGTCCTGTTGACCAACGGCACCCGCGTTCCGTTCGAGGTGTTGGTCGTCGGCGCCCCGATACACGCCCGCGTGGACTTCCTTCGCGCGCTGGGCGTGGAACCGGTCGAGCTCCGCGTCGGCGCACACGTCATCGCCACGCACGTAGCGGCCGACGCCACCGGCGCTACCGACGTCCCGGGGCTATGGGTGGCCGGGAACGTCGCCGACCCCAAAGCTCAGGTGATCAGCGCCGCGGCCAGCGGCCTCGCCGTCGCCGCAGCGATCAACATGGACCTCATCACGAGCGACCTGACTGTCCCGGCCACGCCCGCGTGATTGTGTTAGCGGCTCGGGCTAGCTTGCTTCGGCGGCGGGCGGCTTAGCGGCGTTCCAGGCGGTGAGGAACGCGGTGGCGGCGGCGCGGCCGTTGGCGTAGAGCGCGTCTTGGGTCGCGGTGTTGATGCCGAAGTCCGTGGCGGATACGCGCATGGTGTCGACCCAGATGGTGCGGCTTCCGACGGTGTCGTCAGTGGGGTAGCGATCCCATTCACCCAGGGCGGTGTGGGCGATGGCGAGTAGTTCGCTGATATCTCCGTGGACGGCCTTGTCCGGCACGTTGACCTGGGGCTGCGCGGAGAGCTTGATCCCGAAGGTGGGCCAGCGGGCGGGCTTGCCGTCGTTGCGGTTGAAGACGGTGATCGGGAAGTTCTGCAGCAGCCCGCCATCGACCCAGGTGCACGAACCTTCCGGCGTGGGCTGGCGGAACGGCTGGAAGAAGAACGGGATCGACATGGAGGCTCGTACCGCGTCGACGACCGGGTAGCCGTCGATTGCCGCGATCTGCTGGTCTTCGGTGGCCGGAGCGTCCTCCGGGAGCAGATAGGCGGGCAGGTCCCACGGTATCCGGACGAGGCATTGCCGGGTCAGATCCGAGGTGTGCACCACGAGGCGATAGCGCTCCGCCGGCGGCAGGCCGGTGCCCGAGTCGTCAGTGATCTTGAGGTCGGCGAATGTGTGGACGCCGATGGGGTCAAGCTTGGAGTGCAGCCACTGGTAGAGGTAATTGGTGCTGTACATGCCCTGATGCGCGATTAGCGCCTCGGCTAGGCCGACGAGGCCGAGGTGGCGCTGCAGAAAGGTCTGGTCACGAAACTTCGAGTACTGCAGTTCCCGCATGTCGGTTTCCAATTGCGACAACGGGACGCCTCTGGCCTGGTAGCCCGCGACCAGGGCCGCGACGATTGCGCCGGCAGAGGTACCACCGACGCGTGGAAACACATACCCTGCTTCGCTGAGCGTGATCACCGCGCCGGCGAGGCCGATGCCTTTCACGCCACCGCCTTCCAGGACGAGGTCCGCGCCACAGTCGAGTGCACGCTGCTCCAACGTCTCCAACATCGTTACCTGGGTCATCGCCAACCTCCGGGAGAGACAATCCTGGGCAGCCCACTAGAGCGATCCCGAGGCCCGGTTGATACAGCTGCTACGTCGCAGCGCCTGAAATACCCGCCTCACGTCGGGAAGCGACGCCGTTCGGCGATCTCGCCAGACGTGTATCTGCACGCCTGCCGCCGCCTCTAACTACTCAACCGCCACCAGCGCTGATGCCTGGCGGAGTGAGACCCAAAGGAGTGCGATATGGCAATCGCAACGGCCGGCAAAGTCGATCTACCGCCCGCCAGCCCGCCCGGCGGTGGCGGCGGCCTGCGCAAACAACTGCTCGACATACTCGAGCGCAGCGCGTTCACCGCCGTCCAGGCGCTCGCAGCCGTCTACCTCGCGAAAGGCGTGCTGACGATCTCAGGCGCCGAGGTCGCGATCCTCACCGCAGTCGCCGGCGCGCTGAGCGCACTGCGAGCCCTGCTGAGCCAACGCATAGGAAACGGAACGAAGCCGGCCGACTGGATCGAGGATCTATCGTCGCGAACAGCGTTCACCTTCGCTACGACACTGGTTGCGTCACTCATCACCGCGGCCGCCACACCACTCGATATGCCAGCCCTGAAATCGGCCCTCATCGCCGCGCTCGCCGCCAGCCTCGCCACAGTCAAAGCCGCCGCTGCGCGCGGTCTCAACAACCCCAACAACGCATCGGCCGTCCCAGGCGCATAGCCACATCAGGTCGATTGACAGATTGTCCACAGTGGACAGTCACGCGATCATTCCTGAAGGAGAGCAGCCGCCGCTTCGTCGAGCAAGACCCGGGCGCCGGACCGGCCCCGTATCGCGGTGGCGGGGCAGGCCGGCCCTACGGGAGCGGTGAGCATCGCCCTGACGGCGGCGGCCTTGTGCGCGCCGGATGCCGTCATGACGATCGTGCCGACGCGTACCAGCGTAGGGACGGTGAGCGTTACTGCGGTGCGGGGAACGTCGTCGACGGTCTCGAAGCACTCATCATCGACCTGCTGGGTGCGCGACGCCTCGGTCAGATCGACGACCCGGGCCGATTCGGGGTCGTCGAACCGGCACTGATTAGGTTCGTTGAACGCGATGTGCCCGTTCACTCCAATCCCCATGCAGGTCACATCTACCGGCTCGGCAGTCACGAGCGCGCCGTAGCGCCGGCTTTCGACGTCCGGGTCGCCGCCTGGCCGGATCCGGTCGAGACGGCCGACGCCGGCGGGTGCGAGTTGCTGTGAGATCCAGTGCCCGAACGACTGTGGTGCGTCGTCGTCAATGCCGATGTACTCGTCCATGTGATACGCCTCGACGTGCTTCCATGGGATGCCTGGCTGCTGGACGAGGCTGGTGAGCATAGCGAGTTGAGAGGGTGCAGAGGCGAGTATGACGCGAGCTTTGCCGCGCATGGACACGGCGCGTTCGATGGCCGTCGCTGCCTGCCTGGCGGCCGCTACACCGGCCTCCTGCGGGTCGGCGTAGACATTCACCTCCACCCCATCGACCACCCGGAACTGAAGGCTCCGCATCGTGCTCCTTCTGCCAAGCTGGCGATCAGCGTAATCGGTGCAACGAACTGCGAGGCGGCAGCGTGGACACCGTGATAGCGGGACGCGTGCCGGGCGGGCGGGGCATTCGCATACATCATTCCGGTGGGCGCATCACCGCAATTGAGCCCTACCCGCAAGCACCGGACCGGTGGCTGCTTCCGGGGATGATCGATCTGCAGGTCAACGGATACGCAGGTCTCGACGTCAACGCAGTGGAGCTCACCACGTCGGTGATTCACGAACTGGTCCGCGCTGAGGCCCGCTGTGGTGTGACGGGATTCTGCCCGACGGTGGTGACGGCCGCCGAGGACCGGATCACGCAGGCGCTCGCCGTCATTGCCGCAGCGCGCAATGAGGACGCATGGACCAGGCACGCAGTGCTCGGGGTGCATATCGAAGGCCCGTACCTGTCCGCGGCGGACGGACCGCGTGGCGCACACGACGCGACATGGCTCAGGACACCCAGCGTCGCCGAGTTCGAACGCTGGCAGACAGCTGGCGATAACGCGGTGCGTATTGTCACCATCGCGCCGGAACTCCCAGGCGCCGCAGACTACATTCGCCATATCTCGAGACGCGGAGTTCTTGCGGCAGTCGGGCACACCAGCGCGTCCCCCGACCAGATAAGGGCAGCCGCCGACGCCGGTGCCCGGATGTCCACGCATCTCGGCAACGGTGTGCACCCGCTGCTCCCCCGTCACCCCAACTACATATGGGCGCAATTGGCGGAGACCAGACTGACCGCGAGCTTTATCGCCGACGGATACCACCTGCCGGTCGATACGTTCCTCGCGATGCTTCGCGCCAAGGGCCGCCGGCGGCGGATCCTCGTCAGCGATTCGGTCGCTCTCGCGGGCGTCGCGCCGGGCGAGTATCACACGCCGGTCGGCGGTGCCGTGACGGTGCGCTCTGATGGGCGTCTCGTGCTCTCCGGGTCGGATCTGCTTGCCGGTTCGGCCAGTTCTCTTCGCGACTGCCTCGCCTGGACGGTTCAGCGCGCTGGGCTGAGTCTGCGCACCGCAACGGCCATGACCACCTCCGTCCCGGCAGCGTTGCTGGGCCTTGCCGACCGGGGCGACATCAGGCCCGGGCACTGGGCCGACCTCACCGTGCTATCCCCCGAACTCAGCCTCTCGCAGACCTTCGTTCGGGGCAGCGTGGTCTATGAGCGCTCAGTGCAGTAAAGCGCC
>JBPYES010000518.1:0-2222 GCA_051984825.1 Jatrophihabitantaceae bacterium | reverse complement strand
CTGCGGCACTACAGCGACCGCGACCTGACGTTCCGGTTCGTCTCTAACGTGGACGGGACGGACTTCGCCGAGGCCACCCGCGACCTCGACCCGGCAGAGACGATGTTCATCGTGTCGTCCAAGACGTTCACCACGCTCGAGACGATGACGAACGCGCACACGGCGCGGTCCTGGCTGCTGGACGCGCTGCACGACGATGCCGCTATCGCCAAGCACTTTGTTGCCGTCTCGACGAACACCGCGGAGGTCGAGAAGTTCGGCATCGACGTCATGAACATGTTCGGCTTCTGGGACTGGGTCGGCGGGCGCTACTCGATGGACTCCGCGATCGGCCTGTCGACGATGATCGCGATCGGGCCGGACGCGTTCGGCGAGATGCTCAGCGGATTCCACGAGATCGACGAGCACTTTCGCACCGCGCCGTTCTCCCGGAACCTCCCGGTCCTCCTGGGACTGCTCACCGTCTGGTACGCCAACTTCTTCGGTGCCCAGACGCAGGCGGTGCTGCCGTACGACCAATACCTGAAGCGGTTCCCGGCGTACCTGCAGCAGCTGACCATGGAGTCGAACGGCAAGTCGGTCACGCTGGCCGGCACTCGGGTCGACTACGACACGTCCCCGGTGTACTGGGGTGAGCCTGGCACGAACGGGCAGCACAGCTTCTACCAGCTCATCCACCAGGGCACCCGGCTCATCCCGGCCGACTTCATCGGGTTCCTGCACACGCTCAACCCCATCGGCAGGCACCATGACCTGCTCAATGCCAACGTCTTCGCGCAGACGGAGGCACTGGCGTTCGGCAAGACGGCCGATGCCGTGGCCGCGGAAGGAACGCCCGAGTGGCTGGTGCCGCATCGGGTGTTCGAGGGGAATCACCCGTCCAACACGATGTTACTCGAACGGCTGACCCCCGCCGCGCTGGGCAAGCTCGTCGCGCTGTACGAGCACAGTGTGTTCGTGCAAGGCACCGTGTGGGACATCAACTCCTTCGACCAATGGGGCGTTGAGCTGGGCAAGGTGCTCGCAAAGAAGGTGGCCGAGGAGCTGGAGTCCGACTCCGAGCTGGCGCACGACAGCTCGACCAACGCCCTGATCGCCCGCTACCGGGCAGCAAGGAAGGCGTGACATGCAACTCGGAATGATCGGCCTCGGCCGGATGGGCGCCAACATCGTGCGGCGCATCATGAACGACGGCCACACCGCCGTCGTCTACGACCGCAGCACCGACAACATCAAGGCGGTAGCAGGCGAGGGAGCGGTCGGCACGGACAGCATGGAGGACTTCGTCGCCAAGCTGGACAAGCCGCGTGCGGCGTGGATCATGATCCCGGCAGCGGTCACCGGATCCGTCGTCGAGCAGCTGGCCGCGCTCATGGAACCCGGCGACATCATCATCGACGGCGGCAACACCAACTACCGCGAGGACATCGATCGCGCAGCCGCGTTGGCCACTCAGGGGATTCATTACGTCGATGTCGGCACGAGCGGCGGCGTGTGGGGGCTGCGCCGCGGTTACTGCCTGATGATCGGCGGCGAGACGTCTGTCGTGGAGCACCTGGACCCGGTGTTCGCGAGCATCGCGCCCGGCGTCGAGGCAGCGCAACGCACACCCGGCCGGACGGGCGACCCCAGCCCGGCAGAGAAGGGCTACCTGCACTGCGGCCCCAACGGGGCCGGCCACTTCGTCAAGATGGTCCACAACGGCATCGAGTACGGGATCATGGCCGCCTACGCCGAGGGGCTGAACGTGCTGGCGCATGCGGACGTCGGCAGCAAGGCTGCCGAGCACTCGGCCGAGATCGCCCCGATCGAGCAGCCCCAGTACTACAAGTACGACCTCGACATCGCGGACGTGTCCGAGGTGTGGCGGCGCGGCTCGGTGATCGCGTCTTGGCTGCTGGACCTGACCGCCGGCGCGTTGGCCGCGAACCCCAACCTCGAAGGGCTCGCCGGCCGGGTATCCGACTCCGGCGAGGGACGCTGGACCGTCAAGGCGGCGATCGACGAGGGCGTGCCGGTGCCGGTGCTGTCTGCGTCGCTGTTCGCGCGATTCTCGAGCCGGGGCGAGGCGCTGTACGCCGACAAGCTGCTCTCCGCGATGCGGCAGGCCTTTGGCGGGCACGTGGAGTTGCCGGCCGGCGAATAGCAAGTTGTCCGTGTGTCGCGGTGCTAGGACGCCGCGACACACGGACAACTTGCAAGAAGCGGAAGTGGCAGTGGCA
>JBPYES010000517.1:0-5122 GCA_051984825.1 Jatrophihabitantaceae bacterium | reverse complement strand
CGACCTGGTCGAGATCGTCGACGAGCTGCCCCCGATCGCCCGCCGGGCGCTGCGGGCCAAGATGCGGCGACGCAGCACGCCACCACGCCGCGCCCACTGATCAGGAAAAGAGCACCCGGAATGTCGGCAGCCGTCGCTAGCCTCGCCGGCATGACCTACCCAGAACCTCCCCTCGCGGGCGACGAGGCCGCGACTCTCCTTGGCTCGCTGGAACGCCAGCGGGCGACGTTCGCGTGGAAGTGCAGCGGCCTGGACGCGGCCGGGTTACAGGCCAGGCACGCCCCGTCCTCGATGACCTTGGGCGGCCTACTCAAGCACCTGGCCCTCGTCGAGGACAACTACTTCTCCCGCAAGCTGCTCGGCCGAGAACTCGGGCCTCCGTGGGACACGGTCGATTGGGACGCCGACCCCGACTGGGAGTGGCACTCCGCGGCAGACGACACGCCCGACGAGCTGTTGGCGCTCTGGCGGGCCGCGGTCGACCGCTCCCGCGCGGCGGTCACGGAGCTGCTGGCGGACGGCGATATCTGGCAGCTGTCCCGGCGCGCCGCGCCCGACGGCGCAGCCCCGAGCCTGCGCCGCGTCCTGGTCGACCTCATCGAGGAATACGCACGGCACACCGGTCATGCCGACCTCATCCGGGAGTCGGTCGATGGGCTCTCCGGCGAGGATCCACCTGGCGAGCCGATCGCCTACGCCTTGCCGGGACGCTAGGCAGGCCGGCTACGTCGCCGAGTCCCCACGGGAGCTCGGCCGTGGCACGTCGCTCAGGGCCGCAGAGATCGCGGTGCAGTCCTGGCGTCGAAGGGCGAACAACATCCGGTTGCCGTCGAGGTCCTCCACCGTCAGTTCCCAGGTCCGCGCCAGCGACAGGCCGTATTCCGTGAAGAGGCGGACCCGGGTCTGCTGCACCATCGTGTGACCGGCGACGGTCTTGCTGATCGGGCCTTCACCGCCGGGCCGGGGTAGCGGGATGAACGTAAGCGACGAGCCGTGCACGACCAGGTGGCCTTCGGTCCATCGCGCCGCTTCGCGCAGCAGCGCAACGACCGATTCGGTGTGCTCCGCGTCGCTGTTCTCGGCAGGCTGCGCGGCCGGTTTGGTGGCCGGGTACTCGTGCCGGAATTCGGGATGGTCATGCCAGCAGTGGTCGTCGAGTTCGGTTTTCAACGCAAACCGCAGCTCGCACTTCGGGCAATGGTGGACGGTCATCGTCAACCCCCTCCGGCAGGCTCGACGTGCCGGGAAGCTCTCCTTCCACGCTAGCCACCGCTCCGCGGATACGGCAAACGAGGTCGACGCGGCGCGCCGGCCCCGGCAGCATCGCCGCATGAGCATTCGCATCCAATGCATTTGCGTCGACTCCACCGATCCCGGCCGCCCGGCGGCGTTCTGGGAGGCCGCGCTGGGTTGGCGTCGCACCCACGAGTCGCCGGACGAGATAGTTCTCGAGCCGCCCGCCGGGAGCCCGGAAGACGGCGTCTCCCCAGACCTGCTATTCCTGCGCGTGCCCGAGGCCAAGGCCGTCAAGAACCGCCTACATCTCGACCTCCGCCCGGAGGATCAGGCCACCGAGGTCGCCCGCTTGGAAGGACTCGGCGCGCGGCAGGTCAGCGTCGGCCAGAGTCCTGACGCGAAGTGGGTCGTCATGCAGGATCCGGACGGCAACGAGTTCGACGTCCTGGCCCCGATCGGGGGCTAGCGCAGCTCGGCGGGCGGGCCGTCGGCGGGCAGCAATGGCCGCTGCGTCCAGGCGACGTCGTGCCACGCGTCGTGCTTCCAGCCGATGTGCCGGTACGTTCCCACCGGCTCGAACCCCATCGCCCGGTGCAGGCCCACGCTCGCGTCATTCGGCAGCGTCATGCCGGCGACGAGCATCCGGATGCCGCGCTCGGCGAGACGGGCGAACAGCGCCTCGTACAGGGCCCGCCCGGCGCCGCGTCGCTGGCGGCCGAGCTCCACGTAGACACTGACCTCGCACGACCACTGGTATGCGGCACGCTGCTTGTACGGCCCGCCGTACGCGTACCCGACCACGTAGCCGCCCTCGTCGAGCACCACCCAGGCATGCGTCCGCTGGGCGGCCACAATGCGCCGCGCCATCTCGCTCGGCGACGGGGGAGCGGACTCGAACGAGATCGCCGTGTCGCGCACGTACGGGGCGTAGATGGCAGCGCACGCCGGGGCGTCCTCCGGTGTGGCGTCTCGAATCATGACGACGATAGTAGCGAGAAATGTGCCTATAGTGGCAGGCATGTCGGATCGGCTCGCCACGTCCATCGCCGAGACAGTCCGCGCCGCCCGTGCGGCTCGCGGCCTCACCGTGAGCGCGCTTGCCGAGCGATCCGGCGTTTCCCGGGCGATGATCGGCAAGATCGAACGCGGTGATGCACAGCCCACGGCGGTCCTGCTCGGGCGGTTGTCCGCAGCGCTCGGCATGACGCTGTCGGAGCTGGTGGCGCACGCCGAGGGCAACGGGGGCCGGCTGGCTCGGCGCGCCGACCAGCCGACGTGGATCGACCCCGGCACCGGCTACGTGCGCCGCGCGGTGTCGCCGGCGAACAGCCCATTGGAGTTCGTCGAGGTCGAGCTTCCGCCCGGCACGCGGATCTCGTTCGCCGCCGACACATACGCGTTCATCCAGCAGCAGATCTGGCTGCTCGACGGCCGGCTGCATTTCCGTGAGGGCGACGTCGAGCACGAGCTGGCGGCCGGGGACTGCCTGCAGCTGGGGCCGCCTGCTCACTGCACGTTCAGCAACCCGACGCGCAGGCCGTGCCGCTACCTGGTGGCGCTCACCAAGCGCGTCATGTGAGCCACGGGAACGGCGCCAAGTCCGGCTCGACCCATCCCGTGCGCGTGTGCGAACTTGCCAGCGTCGTCGAGCGGTAGAAGCGGCTGAGCAACCGCTTGTCGAGAAGCGGCGCGTTGCGGGCCGCGAACGTCTCGAAATCGTCAGTGCCATCGTGCGCGACGTGATGTGCCACGAGTTCGACCCAGGCGCGACTGACGGTCACGTGATACTTCTGCGGTGCTCCGGCGTATCGCGCGGTGCGCTGGACGCCCTCGCAGATCAGATCAATCGCATCCGGCATGCCCCAGTGCCGGACGGCCAGCCAGGTCAGCTGGACGTGTTGCCGGTGCCCGAAGCGACCGTCTGCCGCAGTGACCCGCGCGAACAGCTCCTCGAACGTCATCGACCCGCCTCCGCCAGCGCGTCCAGCCCGGCACGGAGGCCGGCCATCGCCTCGGCGTCGAGCCCCGCAAGAGCTCGCCGTTCGAGCCTGCTGACCGCCTGGCGGATCGTCTTGGCCGCATCGCGACCGGCCGAGGTCAGCGCGACGACCACTGAGCGGCGGTCGGACGGATGCCTGTCCCTCGTAACGTGACCACGCCCTTCGAGGCGATCGAGCACGCTGGTGACTGTCGTCGGTGGTGCGCCTACCAGCCTGCCCAGGGCAGACACCGTTCGTGGCCTGCCGTCGGAAAGGTTCGCCAGTGTGTTGATCTCTGCAGGCGTCAGCCCCAATTCGGCGACGTGCTCGCTGAGAACGTGCAAGGTGCTGTGTGTCGCCCGTTGCAAGGCCAGCAGCGCCGACCATCGTGATACCACGATCTCGTACTATACGATATCGCGGTAGCGCTTTTTCAGGGTCATACGCCGACGGTGCCGTCGATGCCCTCCCGGAGGAAGTCGGCGTGGCCGTTGTGCCGTGCGTACTCATGAATCATGTGCAGCATGACGAGGCGGAGTGAGACGTCTTCACCCCATGACGCGTGATGTCCGGTGATATCGAGTGATTCGGCTTCGCGTTCGATGCGGCGGGCGTGCTCGACTTCCGCCTGCCAGGCGGTGAACGCTTCGGCGCGATTCGAGGCACTCGCGTCGTACGCGGCCTGGAAGTCGCCGCGGTCCGACCACACGAGCGGGATGTCCTCGCCGTTGATCGCGCGGCGGAACCAGGTGCGTTCGACCTCGGCCATGTGCCGTACCAGCCCGAGCAGGGTGAGCGTCGACGGCGGCATCGAGCGCCGGCGCAGTTCGTCGTCGGTGAGGCCGTCGCATTTCATGGACAGCGTCGCGCGGTGGAAGTCGAGGAACGCGCGGAGCATCTCGCGCTCACCCGCGATCAGAGGCGGTTCGGGCCGTTCGGTATCCATCCCTCCAGCATGTCGATTCGCCCCGGTGCTTTTCGTACAGGGGTGACGTCGCCGCGGAGAAGCAGGCGACGAACTGCTCAGCGAAGTGCGTCGAGATCCAGTCGCCAGTCGTTGCAGCGCAGTACGTGCCCGGGCGGATACTCGAAGTCGTACTCGCCCAGGAGTTCGAAGCCTGCCTTACGGCACACGGCGTTCGACGGCCCGTTGTCGACCGACGGGTACGCATGCAGGTATCGCCGGGTGCCTGCGGCCGCCGCTTGTGCGGCTACCGCGTGCACCGCGGCGGCTGCGATGCCGTGTCCCTGGTATTCCGGCAGTACTGCCCAGCCCGTCTCGTAGACGTCCTCGCCCTGCCAGTTCTTCTCCCAGTAGCCGGTGCTGCCGGCAACCACCCGCTCGGGCAGCAGTACGACGCGGAACATCTCGTTGCCCTCGACGTAGCGTCGATGCCGGTCGAGCAGCTTCTCTTCGCTCTCTGGCCCGCCGAGGTACCGGGTCATCTCCGCTGTGTTCTGTGCCCGCAGCAGCGGCAGGTCGGCGTCCGTCCACGGCTCGATGACAACATCCATCTACGCATGATGCGTGCCGGTTCTGACAGTCTCACGGCCGGCGGAACTCGGCTCGCCAGCGCAGGCCCGCTGGAGCTGCCGGATCGGCGATCGCCTCGACTCGCACCGGTTGCACGCCGTCACCTGCGAACGCGTCGATCTCGCTGCGGAGCAGCGGCCACGGCGGGCCGTCGCCGGCCGGAACGTCGTCGTCGCGCCCGGCGGCGACCACCAGCAGCGTCCCGCCGGGTGCGACGAACTGCGGCACCGCAGCGATCGCCGACCCGTGCATCGCGATCGGCAGCGACTGCACCGTCAGGCTCTCGAGCACCAGGTCGAAGGCGTGCCGCCAGTCCGCTGGCGCGTCGAGCAGGTCGGCTTGTACATAACGAACCGGCGAGCCGGCATGCCGG
>JBPYES010000516.1:0-5627 GCA_051984825.1 Jatrophihabitantaceae bacterium | reverse complement strand
CGCGGCGAGCCGTCCAGGTCGGCAAGCCGCCGTGCCCGCGCGAGCATCTCCCGGGTCGGACCGCCGCCACCGTCGCCGTACCCGAACGGCACCAGCGATCCGGTCGCGCCGCCCTTGTCCGCGAAGTTGCGCACCGCATATGCCAACTCCGGCCCGGACAGCTTCGAGTTGTAGGTGTCCACAGGCGGGAAGTGCGTGAAGATACGCGTGCCGTCCAGGCCCTCCCACCAGAACGTGTGATGCGGGAACTTGTTGGTCTGGTTCCACGAGATCTTCTGGGTCAGGAACCACCGTGATCCGCTCAGCGCGATCAGCTGCGGCAGCGCCGCGGTGTAGCCGAACGAGTCGGGCAGCCACACCTCTTCGGTCTCCACGCCGAACTCGTCCAGGAAGAACCGCTTTCCGTACGCGAACTGGCGGGCCAGCGCCTCGCCACCGGGCATGTTCGTGTCGGACTCGACCCACATTCCGCCAACGGGCACGAACTGGCCAGCCTTCACGCGATCGGCCACCCGGCCGAACACCTCCGGCCGGTGCTCCTTCAGCCAGGCCAGCTGCTGTGCGGAGGACATCGCGTAGACAAGCTCAGCATGGCTGTCCATCAGCTCGGTCACGTTCGCGCAGGTTCGGGCGACCTTGCGGATCGTCTCGCGCGTCGGCCACAGCCAGGCCGAGTCGATATGGGCGTGCCCCACCGCGCTGATCCGGTGCGCGGACGCCCGGGCGGGCGTGGCCAGCACGTCGCCCAGCTCGGCGCGCGCCGCAGCCGCGGTCGCCGCAATCGCCTGCACGTCGAGGCGATCCAGCGCCCGGTCGATCGCCCGCAGCAACTGCCAGCGCCGCGGATCGGCCAGGTCCAGCTCGGCCTCGAGTTCGCCCAGCACCTCCAGGTCGTGGAACAGCTCCCACACCTCGGGCTCGAACACCGCGAGCTCCGCACGCTCCAGCCGGTACAGGGGCTGGGCACCAGCGGTGTCGCGATCACCCAACGGGGTCGGCCAGAACAGGTTGTCCGGGCTGAGAATCGTCGGATTAGCAGCTGCCTCGATGTACAGCTCGACTGGCCGGTCGTCCGGCACGTGCACCCACTGCGTGCGCGGGTTCAGCCCCTTTACCGGCGATCCGTCGGCGGCATATACGAGCCCCTCGGCGTGGAAGCCGGTGCGGTCCACGTCGAAGCCGATGTCGACGAGCGCCTCCACCCGGCGCCCCTTCCATTGCGCCGGTGCTGCGCAAGTGACGCGAAACCACGTCGTTGACCACGGCGGCCCCCACGACTCACCTACCCGTACCGGTGCGTATGGTGCGGCGAGCGCCTGCGTCACCGGGACCGGTTCACCGTCCACCTGCCAGGCAGCGACCTCTAAAGGAACGACCTGCGAGTACACCGCGCGCTCGACGCGGGCCAACATGCGGTGCAGCCGCTCCTCGATCAGGACGTGGTCGTCGTGCATGCAGCCGATTCTCCTCAGGCGATGCGCTTGCCGGCGGCCACCTCGAACTCGGTACGCGGAGCCTGCAATTGGCCGAGTGAGACCACCTCGCGGCGGAAGAACAGCGCGGTTGTCCAGTCGGTCAGCACCCGGACCTTGCGGTTGAACGTCGGCATCCGCGACACATGGTAGGTACGGTGCATGAACCACGCGACGATGCCGCGCAGCTTGACGCCGTAGATCTCGGCAACCCCGCGGTAAAGGCCGAGTGACGCGACCGAGCCCGCGTACTTGTGCACGTAGTCGCGCAGCGCGCGGCTCTTGACGGTAGCGACGACGTTGTCGGCCAGGACCTTCGCCTGGCGCACCGAGTGCTGGGCACTCGGGCTGGTGAGCGCGTTCGGGTCGTCCTTGCGAGACAGGTCGGGGACGGCCGCGCAGTCGCCCGCGGAGAACACCCCGTCCACTCCGCGGACAGTGAGGTCGGCGTTGCAGGTGAGCCGGCCCTTGTCGTCGCGGGGCAGGTCCGTGTTAGCGAGCATCGGATGCGACCGGACTCCGGCCGTCCAGACGAGCGTCTCGACATCGAACTCGTCGCCGTCGCTCAGCCTGACGTGCCCGTCCACCGCCGACTCCAGTCGGGTGTCCAGGCGCACGTCGATCTTGCGTTCGGCAAGCCGCTGGACGGTGTACAGCGCAAGCCCGATCGACACCTCCGGCATGATGCGGGTCGCTGCCTCGACGAGCACCCAGCGCATGTCGTCCGGCTCGATGCCGTCGTAGTAGCGGGTGGCGTAGCGGGCCATGTCCTGCAGTTCGGCGATCGCCTCCACGCCGGCGTAGCCGCCACCGACGAAGACGAACGTGAGCGCGCGGGCACGGCGTTTCGGATCCGTTGTCGACACGGCAAGGTCCAGGCGAGATAGCACGTGATTGCGCAGGAATATCGCCTCGCCGATCGTCTTGAATCCGATGCCGTGCTCGGCCAGCCCGGGAATGGGCAGCAGGCGGGAAACGCTGCCCGGGCACATCACGAGCAGGTCGTAACGCAGCTCGTACGGCGTCCCTTCGTTCGGGGTGACGGTGGCGACCTTGCGAGCGTGCTCGACCCGGTTGACCGTTCCGGTGATCACCTGGCACTTGCGCAACACCCGGCGCAGCGGCACGACCACGTGCCGCGGTTCGACGGAGCCGGCCGCCGCCTCGGGCAGGAACGGCTGATACGTCATGTTGGGTTGCGGGTCGACGACGGTGATCTCTGCCCGTGACGCCGATAGGTTCTTTTGCAGCCGCAGGGCCGTGTACATGCCGACGTAGCCGCCGCCGACGATCAGGATGCGCACCGGACTCATGCTGGCGACGCTACCCGGGCCCGTGCCGATGACCGGACGCCATTCAGACGCTATTCAGTGGCGTCTTCTGGGGCCTCGTCTTCGGCGGCGTCGTCCTCGTCGTCCGGGGCCGCGTGGTCCGGCACGCCGGGCGTGGGGTCGCGGCCGACGTCGAAGCTCGGTTCCTCGTCGTCGGGGCGCAGATGGTCAGGGACGCCGGGCGTCGGGTCGCGGGACACGTCGATCCTGCTTCGGTCCGGGGTGAACTCGCGCTCAGACATGGGCGTGAGCGTATCTGCGGCGTCAATGGGCAAGCTCGGCAGCCCGGGCGAACACCGCGTCGAGCATCTCCTCGGTCAACTTGCCCGTGAACGTGTTCTGCTGGCTGACGTGGTAGCAACCCAGCACCCGGCGCCCGCACGGCAGGGGTACCTCGGCGCCGTGCGCGAACTTCGGCGCCGGTCGCGGCACGTCCACCCCGATGCTGCGCAGCACCGGCCACAGGCCCGTCCACCCGAACGCGCCGAGCACCACGACGCAGCGCACGCTGGGCCACAGCAGCTCGAGCTCACGGGTGAGCCAGGGCCGGCACGTGTCGCGTTCTGCCGGTAGCGGCTTGTTGTCGGGCGGCGCACAGCGCACCGTGGCGACCACCCGGGTGTCATGGAGTGTCAGCCCGTCATCCGCGGCCAGCGCCGTGGGCTGGTTCGCCAGGCCGCAGCGGTACAGCGCCGCGTAGAGCCACGCGCCGGAGCGGTCGCCGGTGAAGTTGCGGCCGGTGCGGTTCGCGCCGTGCGCCCCCGGCGCCAGCCCCACGATGAGGATGCGGGGATGCGTTGCCCCGAACCCTGGCACCGGGCGGCCCCAGTACGGCTGGTCGGCGTACGCGCGCCGCTTCGACGTCGCGACATCCTCGCGCCATTCGACGAGGCGCGGGCAGGCTCGGCACACCGATATGCGGGCGTCCACTGTGGACAGGTCGGCGGCGGACTTCGCAAGCTGCAGGACCCCGGCGGGGTCATGTGCCACCAGCGTGGACTCATCGGCAGGATCGCCTGGCCAACCTGAGCCGGGACGCACGACCACAGGCCTACAGTAGGTCTATGGCGAACGCAGTGGGCAAGCTCGGCTGGAGGATGACGACGCTCGCAGTCGGTATCCCTGTCGGCATCGCCACGAAGAAAGTCATCGAGAAGGCGTGGGTTGCGGCCCGCCCGGGCAATCCGCCACGCATGGCGAAGGATCCGGATGCGACGTGGGGCGACGCCCTGGGCTGGGCCGTTGTGTCCGCCATCGGCGTCGCGGTAGCCCAGCTGGTGACCACGAAGAGCGCCGCATCGCTGTGGCGCAGGCTGGTCGGTGCGGAACCGCCGATCAAGGCGATCGAACCTACGCAGAAGGAAGAAGCCCAGCAGCCCGTCGCTACTTGATCGAGCCGGCGGTCAGACCGCCGACCACCTTCCCCTCGATCAGCGCGAACAGGATGATCACCGGAATGGTGGCGATCACCGATCCCGCGAACAGGTGCCCCCAATCGACGGAGTACTGGCCGATGTAGTTGTTGATGGCGACGGTCAGCGGGCCCTTCGTGGGGTCTCCGGACAGCGTCAGCGCCACGATGAACTCGTTCCATGCCGCGATAAACGTGAAGATCAGCGCGGTCACGACGCCGGGTAGCGCCAGCGGCAGGGTGATCCGCCCTAGCGCGCCGATCCGGCTCGTCCCGTCGACCATCGCCGCCTCTTCGAGTTCAGCGGGGATCGAGGAGAAGTACGCGTTGAGAATCCACACCGCGAACGCCAGGTTGAAGCCGGCGTTGACAAGGATCAGTGACGTGACCGGGCTGAGCCCGTAGCTGGTGAACTGCCTTTGGATGCCGACCAGGAGTGCGGCCGGTTGGAACATCTGGGTGGCGAGCACGAGTAGCAGGAACAGCACCCGGAACCGGAACTTGCGCCGGGCGGTGTAGTAGGCGGCCGGGAGGGCGACGATCAACACCAAGAGCGTCGCGCCACCGGCGATCTGCAGGCTCACCCGCAGGTTCGTGCCGAACCCGGTCTTCCAGATGCTGGTGAAGTTCGACCAGTCCCAGTGCTCCGGCACGTAGTTGCGAGCCTGCAGCTCGGACGGCGGCCGCAGCGCGGTGATCACCATCTCGACGTAAGGCAGCAAGAAGATGATGGCGATCAAGTACGCAGCCACGCTGACGATCAGCACGCGTGGTGTCAGCCGCCGGCGACCTCGCTTGCGACGCGAGGCGACGGCGCCCTCGGTGGCGGTCGCAGTAGCTACGGCGGTGGTCATGTCACCTGATCCCTCCAGCGCGTCACCTTCAGGAACACGAGGACGACCACGATCACCAACCCAAAGTTAATCACCGACATGGCCGCCGATTCGCCGATGAACGCCTGCTTCAGCTGGAACATGAACACCGTGGTGGTGGCGGTCTCGTAGCCGGGGCCGCCCCGGGTCATGCCCCAGATGATCGGGAACGAGTTGAACACGTTGATGACGTTGATCAGCAGCGCGACCAGGAACGCGGGCCGCAGCAGGGGCAGGGTGATCGAGCGGTACGTCCGCCACTTGGATGCGCCGTCGACGCGGGCCGCCTCGTACAGCTCCCCCGGGATCGTCTGCAGCCCGGCCAGCAGCGCATATGTCGAGAACGGCAGCGACACGAAGATCGCCACCACCATCATCCAGGCGAAGGCCGCGTCGGGCCGGCCCAGCCAGTCCGCCTGGTTGCTGCCGAACGAGTGGAGCACGCCGATGTCGTGCAGGAAGATGTTGATCACGCCGTAGTTCGGATCGAGCGCCCACCGGAAGATGAACGCCGTCATCAGTACCGACGCCGCCCACGGCG
>JBPYES010000515.1:0-2698 GCA_051984825.1 Jatrophihabitantaceae bacterium | reverse complement strand
ACAGCCGTCCTGCCGTATCGCTCGAACAGCCCAGCCAGCCGGCGCGCGCCCATTACGCACCCGGCGCGCTCAGCCTCCAGGTCGGCGGCCAGCGACTCGGGCATGCGCGAGTTGCGCGTCATGATGGTGAGCGCCGCCAGGTTGGGTACGCCGGCGTCCCACAACTTGATCGGCGGCACCATCAGGCCTTCTTCGAACACGCTCGTCGCCTGGCTCGGCATCGAGCCCGGTACGGCCCCGCCGATGTCGTCGTGGTGGCCGAACGCCTGGACGAACGCCACCACCTCGTCCATGTGGAAGACCGGCACCGTGACGCACAGGTCCGGCAGGTGGCCGATCCCGCCCTCGGACAGGTACACGTCGTTGTGGAAGAAGACGTCACCCGGACGCATCGTTTCCAGCGGGAAATCGCGGGCGACAGGATGCACGAGCGCGCTGTACGAGCGCCCGGTCAGCTTGCGCAGCCGGCGGTCGTGGATGCCGGCCCGGAAGTCGTGCGCGTCGCGGATCATCGGCGATCGTGCCGTCCGGGCGATGGCGGTCTCGACCTCCATCTCGATCGACGCGAGGCTGCCCTGCACGATCTCGAGAAGAACCGGATCGGTCATCGCGTGACCACCAGGTTGCCGTAGCTGTCGACGCGGGCGCGAAAGCCGGGATGGAGCGGCACGGTGGCGCCGAACTCCTCGATGATCGCCGGGCCGGCGATCTCGTCACCGGGCGCCAGATCGGCTCGCTGATGAATCGCGGTTGCGACGTAGTCGTCGTCGAAGCACACCGGCCGTACGCCGGGGTCCGGTAATGCGCCGTCACGCGCCGGCAGCTCACGCAGCTGCGGCCGGGCGATCGTCCCGATGCCCGACGCGCGCAGATTCACCCACTCGACCTGCTGACGCGAGTCGGTTCCGAAGTCGTAGCCGTAGAGCGCGCGGTGGGCGTCGTGGAACGCCGCCGCCACGTCGTCGGCCGCCGCCTTGTCGAGCGGGCCGTCGGGCACCGGGACACGCACCTCAAAGGCCTGGCCGAAGTAACGCAGATCCGCGCTGCGGACGTAGCGGTGCTCCCTGCGGGCGAACCCTTCCCGGCCGAGCGCCGCGGCGGCCCGCTCCTGCAGCTCCGCATAGATCACTTCGACCTGTTCGACATCAAGCTCGGCGTGCCGCGCCACGGCCGTGCGGACATAGTCGTTCTTGATGTCGACGGTGAGCAGCCCGAATGCCGAAACGTTGCCGGGATTGGCGGGGACGAGTACGGCCGGGACGCCCAGGACGTCCATGAGCCGGCATGCCAGCAACGACCCGGAACCGCCGAAGGTCACGAGGGTGAAGTCGCGCACGTCGAGGCCACGCGCGACGGTGACGCGGCGCAGCGCGTTCGCCTGGTTCCAGGCCGAGATCTCGAGGATGCCGGCGGCGCAGGCCTGAAGCGATACGTCGAGCTGCTCAGCCAGCCTGTGCAATCCTTGCCGGGCCGCCTCGACGTCGAGGGCGATCTCGCCACCGAGCAGCCGCGGCGGGATGCGGCCGAGCGCGACCTGCGCGTCGGTGACCGTGACCTCACTGCCACCTCTGCTGTAGCAGAGCGGGCCGGGGTCGGCACCGGCCGAGCGCGGGCCGACCTTGAGAGTGCCCTCGGGCGAGATCCACGCGATGGATCCGCCACCGGCGCCGACCGTGACGACGTCGATCATCGGAATCTTCGACGGATAACCGCCGACGGATCCTTCGGTGGTCAGCGTCGGCTCGCCATCGAGCACCACGGAGACATCCGTCGACGTGCCACCGCCGTCGCAGGTCAGTATCTTGTCGAAGCCCGCGCTGCGCGCGACGAATGCTGCGCCGAGTGCGCCTGCTGCCGGGCCGGACAGCACGGTCGTGATGGGCTGCTGCGCCACCTCGGCGGCCGACAACACGCCGCCGTTGGACTTCATCACATAGAGGGGAACGCCGGCCGGCAGCCGCTCCACAGTCGCCGCGAGATACCGGCTCGTTCTGCGTTTGACTGCCACGTCGATCAGCGTTGTCATCGACCGCTCGTATTCGCGGTACTCGCGCAGTACGTCCGAGGAGATCGATACGACCGCATCAGGGTGTTCGCGGTGCAGGATCTCGCGCACCCGCAGCTCGTGCACCGGGTTGGCGTACGAATGCAACAGGCACACGCCGATCGCGCCCACGCCGCGCTCCCGGAAGAACCGGGCCGCCGCGGCGGCGGACTCCTCGTCCAGAGGGCGGATCTCGGCGCCGGTGTAGTCGAGCCGCCCACCCACCGTGCGGACCAGATCGGCCGGCACGATGCGCTCCGGCTTCACCCAGAAGTAGCTGTTGCCATACCCGTCCGGAACGGACTGCCTGGCGATCTCGAGGACGAACTGGTAGCCCTCGGTGGTGACGAACCCGAGCCGGTCGATGTCGCCCTCGAGCAGCTGGTTCGTGGCGACCGTCGTCCCGTGGCTGACCGCGGTGATCGCCTCGCCGTCCAGCCCGAGCAGGTCCAGCACCTTGCGCACGCCGGTCAGGAAGCCCTCGGCCGGGTCGGCGGGCGTGGACGGCGTCTTGGTGGTGGTCGTGGCCCCGGTCTCCTCGTCCACCGCGACGACGTCGGTGAACGTCCCGCCCGTGTCGATGCCGATGCGGACCCGGCGGGGCGGCGCGCTCATGGTCGATACCTTAGCGGTGAGATAACGGGCCGGGAAGCC
>JBPYES010000514.1:0-4468 GCA_051984825.1 Jatrophihabitantaceae bacterium | reverse complement strand
TCCAGTTCGGAGAAGATGCCCGGATCGATCACCATGGTGTGGTCGCCGTCGTCGAGGCGAACGCACGAGTGGGTGAACTTCGTCAGCGTGGTCATGCCACGTCCGCCTCGAACATGGCGACCAGCTTCTCCATGCGGCGTAGCGTCTCGGCGTCGCTCGGCGTGTAGACCAGCATCCGGACCCCGGGGCGCGGATTGAGCCAGGTGCTTACCGCTTCAAAGCGCAGCACGCCCACGTGCGGGTTACGGATCTTCTTGGCCTTCGCGGTGATGGCGCTGACTTCATGCTGATCCCAGAGACCGGCGAACTCCGGGGACGCGGCACGCAGCCGGCGCAGATGTGCCTTCCACGCCGGTTCCGCGACGTGCTCGGCCATCTGGGCACGTAGCTGTGCCGTCATCCGCCGCGCCGCCTCGTCCCAGTCGGTGATGGCACGCCGCCACGCCGGGTTGGTGAACAACTGCCACATGCAGTTGCGATCCTCGGGTGGCAGCGCGTCGATGTCGTTGATCAGGTGCGTGTACGCCCGGTTCCAGGCCAGCAGGTCGTACTTGCCGTTCTGGACGCACGCCGGGAACGGCACGAACTGCTCGAGCATTGCCCGCGCCGCCGGCGTGAGCTCCGCACAATCGGGCCCCATCGGCACTTCGGTCGAGCCGGCGAGCGTGTAAAGGTGCGCGCGCTCGTCGCGGTCGAGCATGAGCGTGCGCGAGATCGCGTCCAGGACCTGGTCGCTCACCTTGATGTCGCGGCCCTGTTCCAGCCACGTGTACCAGGTGACGCCGACCCCAGCGAGCTGGGCCACCTCCTCGCGGCGCAGTCCCGGGGTGCGCCGCCGGCCGTTCACCGGCAAGCCGGCCTGAAGCGGCGTCAGCCGCTCGCGGCGACTGCGCAGAAACGCCGACAGCTCCCGGCGGCGCATCTCGTCGGGATCGGTCACCAAGCTTTGCGGGGTAGGCATGAGTGTCACGTCCTTAGCGTGCAGCCGTCGACAGCGTGGTGCCAGTTAGCATTTATACCTGGATAACCAGGCTCTGGTACCAGGTTACGACACGGCGCATGGTGTTGTCATGAGCACGCAAACGGACCGGGCCTTCGAGGCCGAAGTGCTTGTCGACGACATTACGGTGCTCGCCGAGCCGCAGCGACCGACGAGCGCGCTGAGCCCGATCGGGCTGATCGTGCTGCTGTGCGGCGCCTTTCTGCCGATCCTCGACTTCTTCATCGTCAACGTCGCACTGCCCACGATGGACACCACGCTGCACGCGTCCTCGCCCATGCTCGAGCTCGTGGTTGCCGGCTACGGCACGGCGTACGCGCTCATGCTGGTGGTCGGTGGGCGACTCGGCGATGCAGTCGGGCGGCATCGCATGTTCGTCGCCGGCATCGCGGGCTTCACGGTCTCTTCGCTGCTGTGTGGCATCGCGCCTAACATCGGGGTGCTGATCGCGGCACGCATCGCACAGGGGCTCTTCGCCGCGTTGAGCCAGCCGCAGGTGATCGCAACGTTCCAGTCCACCCTCGAGGGCCAGCGGCGGGCGCGCGCCATCGGCCTCTACGCGGCGGTCGGCGGTATCGCGGCGTCGGTCGGCCAGCTGCTCGGCGGCCTGATCGTGCACGCGGACATCGCCGGACTCTCGTGGCGGCCCATCTTCCTCGTGAACGTCCCGATCGGCATCGCCGTGCTTGCCCTCACCCGGCGCTACGTGCCGGCCACCCGCTCGCCGCATCCCGCCTCGGTGGACCTTCCTGGCACGGCACTGCTCGGCATCGCGATCGTCTCGCTGCTGATCCCGCTGACCGAGGGACGCGTGCTGCACTGGCCGGTCTGGATCTGGGCGCTGCTCGCTGTGTCGGTCGTCGCGGCCCTGACGATGGTGAGCGTCGAGCGGCGTACCGAACGTGGCGGGCGCGTGCCTCTGGTGCCACCGTCGCTGGTCGGCCTGCGTTCGATGCGCCGCGGCCTGACGCTGGCGATTCCGTTCTTCATGGGGTTCGGCGCGTTCATGTTCGTGTTCGCGCTCACCGTCCAGGACGGGCTGCACGAGAACGCGCTGCGGTCCGGCATTGCGATCACCCCGATGGCGGTGGCGTTCTTCGCCGGATCACTCGCCGCACCGCGGCTGCTGGCCCGCTACGGCCGCCGGGTCGTGGCGGCCGGGCTCGGCTTGCAGGCGATCGGCCTCGTCTGGCTGATCGACGTCATGCACGGCTCGTGGCCGCACGTCAGCTTCCTCTCCACAGTGGCGCCGCTAGCCATCGCCGGCGTGGGGCAGGCTTTCGCGCTGGTCGGCTTCTTCCGGATCGTGTTGGCCGACGTCCCGAGCCAGCTCGCCGGCATAGGCAGCGGTGTGCTCGTCACCATGCAGCAAGGCTCGCTCGCCCTGGGCGTGGCGTCGCTCGGCTCGCTGTTCGTGAGCCTCGCGGACAGCAGCGGCATGCGGCACGCGTTCACGGTTGTGGTCGGCATCCAGGCGGCGATCGCGGTGGTCGTCGGGCTGCTGGCGCTGCGCCTGCCCGACCCCGCGTAGCGAGCGCCCCGAGCGACTCGCTGCCCTGGTGCTAAAAGGCGTCCTCGTCCTCGATGTGCACGGCCGCCTCCTCGGCCGACGACGCGTAGCCGGCTCGCCCAGCATCGAAGGCGATCTCATCGGGCTCCTGATCCGAGTGCGCACCCTCGTCCGGGGCGACCAGCCGGCCGGCGCGTTCGTCGGGTTCGGAGTCCGTCCAATCAGCCGAACCCACGTCCGGCTCCTCCTCGGCAAGGCGCTGCTCGACCGACTCGCCGGCGCGCTGCTCCTCAGCGGTGGTTCCATATCGGGTGGCGCGCGGCTCGCGGTCGGGCGGCGAGTAGCCGGCGTCCAGCGGATCGTCGGTGTTGTCGCCGGTCAGCGACTCGGACGGGTCGATCTGGTCCGCGCCTTCGAAGCCGCCTTCATAGAGGTCATCGCTCATACCCACCAGCCAAGCACGTCCGAGTAGTGCGGGCGAATGAGCGGTGACCTCAGCGCCCGATGATCAGATCGGCGTGATACCCCACGTGCCCGTCCAGGCACCGCCCGGCTCGAGCACCAGCAACCCGATGCCGCTGTTGAACGCGTTCGCCGGGCACGTCATCGGCTCGACGGCAATCGCCGGCGGGCCGCCACCCACTTCCTCAGAGGTGAACACCTGCACATAGCCGAACGCGTCGTCGTACCACAGGTGTGCGCCGCCTGATGAGGTGCGCACGTCCACCGCATTAGGCCCGGGCGCGGTGAACGCGTCATCCATGCGCATGGTCTTGAGCCGGTGCGCGCGCCCGAAGTCGTACGGGGTACCCGAGACGTCTTGGGTGCCCACCGGGAGTTGCGCCTCGTCCGTGACGAACCGTTGCTGCGCAGGGACGTGCAGCGTCGTGTCGTCCAGCCGATGACCCCGCAGCGAGATATAGGGATGGAATCCAGCGCCGAACGGTGCCGGCGTCTCACCGCAGTTGCGCGCCACAGCCGTCACGGTGAGCCCGTGATCCGGATGCAGCGCATACGTCACCTCGGCGCGAATCTGGAACGGCCAGCCCGTCTGCGGCGGGATGTCGCAGCCCAGCGTGACGAACGCGGCGTTGACCGCGACCGGCGTCCAGCGCACCCACCGGGCAAGACCGTGGTTGGCGTTTCCGCGGGCGATCTCGGTGATCGGCACCTGGTACTCCCGACCGGCGAACGTGTACCGCCCACCGCGCAGCCGGTTCGGCCACGGCATGAGCACGGAACCCGCTCCGTTGGGCGGCAACTCGTCTTCTGCGTAGGCGACCACCACGTCCGCCCCCGCATGCGTGTAGCGGCGCAGCCCGCCGCCCACCTCGACGGCGGTCAGCTCGTGCTCCCCTGCCGTGATCGTGAACTGCTTACCCGTCAACGCCATGGGTGAAGTATCTCCAGAACGGCGGCAACGCGAGTGGCAGACCATCCGGTCGCTCTTGTCCTGAGGTTCACCCTTTAATCCGGCTTTTGGGCTGAGCCGTCGACGGCAGGGGTGGAGTATCTCCAGAACGACGGCACGGCCAGCGCTGCGACGATCACCACGACCACGCACGCGATGCCGCCACCGACCCAGGAGATGGTCGCGGTGATCGCCGCACCCATGGCACCCGCACGCAGATCGCCCAGCCGCGGTCCGCCCGCGACGACGGCGATAAACACGCCCTGCATGCGGCCGCGCATCTCGTCCGGCGCATACGTCTGCAGGATTGTCTGCCGATAGACGGCGCTCACCAGGTCGGCGGCACCGGCCACGGCGAGCAGCAGCACTGCCAGCCACAGCTGGTGCGCCAGGCCGGCGATCGCGACGCATGCCCCCCATGCAACGACCGCCACGGTGAGCGCGACGCCCTGGCGGCGCACCCGCCCGATCCATCCGCTCCAGAGTCCTGCGACCAGTGAGCCGATCGCGATCGCCGCGTACAGCGGCCCGACTGTCCCGTGGAAGC
>JBPYES010000513.1:0-9782 GCA_051984825.1 Jatrophihabitantaceae bacterium | reverse complement strand
GTCGTCACGTTGAGGATGTTCGCGCCGGGCGCGATGGAGTGTGCCCACTCGACGTCCAGCGCCGTTTCCAGCGCCCAGATGTTGCGGGTCTGCAGACCGGTGCCGTTGCTACCCGACGGCGGTGCCTTCACCATCGTCTTGCCGTTCCAGTAGACGTGCTGGAACGTCGGCATCCCGGACGAGCACGTGACGCCGGGCTCGCCGCACATGTGCGTCGTCCCCATCTGGGTGTTGAACACGTTCAGGTCCGAAGCCATGTTCGGGTTGCCGAACGAGTCGACGATCGCGATCGTCATGCCCGTCCCGTCGTTTCCGGCCGCGATCAGGGGGCTGACGTTGTATGAAGCCCGCATCGTGGTCGGGTTGAAGCATCGACGGTGACTAGCCGGTGTGGCCGAGAAGCACTGCGCCTGGGTCGGCGGCGTCTCCGAGCCGCTCAGGTACTGGAAGTCACTGATTGTCGGTGCCGGGGCGGGCAATGCCTTGGCGGCAGCACCCGCCGGGGCCGCCAGCACCGCTGCACCCGCCGCAGCGAGAGCGCCTACAGAAACCATTACTGCTAGACGTTTGCGATTTCGCAACCACGCCATCCGAACCCCTAACGCCGACGGACACGCCGCCGCACGGACGGCGTGCTGACTCGACGGATCGTGCCGCGCAATCGGCGCCTTGCCAAGGCACGGAGGTGACGGTGGCACTGGTGGGTTACTGGCGGGTACGGCTCCTGGTCTGACCAGGCAGGCGCTTCCGCTGTGACTCGCTATAGAAGAAGATGAGCGCGGCCGCGACGCCGATCTCGAGCAGGATGGTCAGCAGCCGGCCGGTGTCCAGGATTCGGTAGCCGATGAACCCGCCGATCACCGAGCCGAGCCACCCGAGAAGCACGGTCCCGAGCAATCCGACGCGGTGCTGACCGGGCAGGATCAGGCGGGCCAGCCCGCCGATCACTATGCCGACGATGCCGACGCTGACGAGCGCCCAGAGCGCGATGCCGATCAACGAGAACGCCAGCACAACAACGATCAGCAAGGCGATCAACGGGAGCAGAACCATGTCGTCGACAGTACGCCCGGCAGCGGCCGCATGGTGCGCGCTTGCCAGGCGCTAGCTGGGATCTCCCTGTGTGGACGGCACAAACCCGAGCGTGAAGGTCGAACCGCCAGGACCGGTCTGCACGTCCAAAGTGCCGCCGTTCGCCTCCGCGACGCTTCCCACGATCGCGAGACCCAGTCCGGCACCGGGCATCCCGCGGGCGGCCGGTGCCCGGTAGAAGCGTTCGAAGACGCGCGGCAAGTCGTTCTCGGCGATGCCCGGGCCGTGATCGGTGACCGACACCCGCCCGTTCTCGACGACGATGCGCACCGGAGCGTCCGGCGGATTCCACTTGATCGCGTTGTCGATCAGGTTCGCGATCGCGCGGTCGACGGCGGCGGGATCGACGTCCACGAGGCTGGGTTGCAGCTGTGTCTCGATGACGGTGTGGGGTGCCCGGTGCTGTAGCCGCGTTACGACTTCGTCGGTAAGCAGATCCAGCCGCACAGCCTCGCGGTGTGGCGCCGACTCGCGATATCGAGCCAGATCGAGCAGGTCGGTGATCAGCTGATCGAGTTCCTCGGCCTGCTCGCGCGCGGCCCGGACGAGGATGGGCGCCTGCGGGTCGGCCAGCCCTGCGCCGTCCTCCAGCAGGTCGAGGTTGGTGGTCAGGCTGGTCAGCGGCGTGCGGAGCTCGTGCGAGGCATCGGCCACCAGCTGGCGTTGCGCGGTCACGGACTCGGAGAGCGCGCCGAGCATGCTGTCGAACGCCGCGCTGAGCCGCCCCACCTCGTCGGCGCCGCTGTTTCGCAGCCGGGCGGACAGGTCGCGGGTCCGGGTCACGTGTTCGGCGGCTGCCGTGAGCTTGCCGATCGGCCGGAGGATGCGGCCCGCGGTGAGCCGGGCGGCTGCGTAGGTGACCGCTGCCGCGGCGACGGTGAGTGCTGCGAGCAGCAGGGCCGCGGTGCGGAGCGCCGCGTCGTCGGCGTCGGCGGCGCGGCTGGTGCGCACCAGCGCACCGCCTTGGTTGTTCGGCATGGCTGCGGTGTAGACGCGGTAGCGCTTGCCGCCGTCGTGGACGGTGGTGAAATAGGCGGGCTCGCTGCCGTACGCGACCGCCACGTCGCGGTTGCTCAGCGGGCCGAATCGGGTGGGCTGGCCCGCGCCGACCGGGCCGGTGAACAGCTGGATGTCGACGCTGCCGATCGTGACCGGCGCGCTTACGTCGGGGGTGCTTCCCGTGTCACCGGCCGATTGCTTGATGCGCTGGGCGACCGTATTGGCTTGCTGCGCCGCGTCGATCAGGGTCGGGTCGACTCGGGAGCGGAGGCTGGCGTCATACGACAGGTACACCACGATGCTGACGACGCTGACCACGATCAGCACCCCGGCGGCGGCCGCGACGGAGATCCTGTTCCGCAGCGTCACGGTGCGTCCCGAAGCACGTAGCCGAGTCCCCGCACGGTGTGCAGGAGACGCGGCTCACCCCCGGCTTCCAGCTTCGTGCGCAGGTAGCTGACGTACACCCACAGGTTGTTCGAGCGCGGACCGAAGTCGTAGCCCCAGACGGCCTGGAAGATCTGCGCGCGGCTCATCACCCGGCCGGGGTTGCGCAGGAACAATTCCAGCAGGAGGTACTCGGTCCGCGTCAGCGACACCTCCCGCCCACCGCGCGTCACCCGTGCGCCGGCCAGGTCGAGGACGACATCGCCGTAGCTGAGTTGTTCAGTGCCAACCCCGTTGCGACGCAGCAGCGCCCGCAGCCGTGCCCGCAGCTCCGCCAGCGCGAACGGCTTGATCAGGTAGTCGTCGGCGCCCGCGTCCAGGCCGGCTACGCGGTCGTCGACCAGGTCGCGGGCGGTGAGCATCAGGATCGGCGTTCGGTCGCCTCGGGAGCGCAGCCGCCGGCACACCTCGAGACCGTTCGGGTCAGGCATCGCGACGTCGAGGACGATCGCGTCCACGCTCGCGTGCGAGGTCTCGGCCAGTGCCGTCCCGCCACCGTCGGCGGACACCACGTCGTAGCCGTCGCGCCCGAGTGCGGTGGCAAGCGATCGGCGGACGGCCGCGTCGTCGTCGACGACGAGAATCCGCACTCGCCTATTGTGCGCGGCGCTCACGCCGCACGGTCCTTGGTTACTTGGCACCCATGCTCTGCTTGACCGCGCCCAGGGCGGCTGCCAGGCGAGCCGGGCTCACGCCGAGCCCGTGAGCGATCCGGGCGAATGCCGCGCTGGTCGGGCTGATCCCGTCCTTGCCGCTCAGGGCGGCGACCTGCTGGAGCGCGTGCTGCGCCGCGCTCCTCCTGACGCCGAGGTGGCTCGCGAGTATGCCGGTGGCCGCCGGCCCGGTGACGCTGCCGTTCTGCTGAGTGCCGAAGACGGTGTTCACGATCCGGTGCGCGGTCGCGTTCGACACACCTGCCGCGGTGGCGAACGCCGCGATGCCAGCGGTGTCGTTGCCGCCGGCCCGTTTCGCAGCCTCCAATCCGGCCTGGAGCCGGTCCACGGTGATACCCGCCGACGAGGCAAGCGCAGACAGGTTGAGCGAAGGCTCGGGCTTGCCCGATGCGCCTCCGCGGTCACCCGGCCCCGGCTTCGAGTTGGGCGAATCGGTGCCGAAAACAGTGACCACGATCCGCTGCGCGGTCGCGTTCGACACACCTGCGGCCGCGGCGAACGCTGCGATGCCCGCGGCGTTGTTGCCGCCGGCGCGCTTCGCGGCGCTGAGCCCGGTCTCGAGGCGGTCCACGGTGATACCCGCCGAGGAGGCAAGCGCGGGCAGGTTGGGCGCACCCCCTGACTTGCCCGTAGCGGTGGCAGCTGGGTGCTGTGGCTTCGGGTGCGGCGAATCGGATCCGGCCGCCAGTGCAGCGGCGGGCACGGCTATCGCCGTCGCGGTGAGTATTCCGGCAACGGCGAGACGACGATGAGTGAGAGGCATGACGGGCTCCTTCTGATGCAGTACAGCCAGCCCAGCAGCCCAGCCCAAGACCAGACGTCCGCGAGCCTTAAAGAAACCTAGGAAACGCCGGATCAGCGCGGCGGTGCAGGCGTTACCTGCACCAGCTCGTATTTCGGATTGGCTATGGCCAGGTGGCCCTTGTATTCGCCGGCTCGTCCAGTGGCCCGAATAGTGGCACCTGGGACCACGCCGGGGATCTGGGTGCGCCCGAAGAAGATGAGCCGCATGCCGCCGGTGCCGTCGAAAACGTGGACCTCGAGCGATTTTCCGCCGAGTGTGCCGATCTGCACCTGCTTGACGCGGCCCTCGATGGTGGCCTTGTCCTTCCAGGTCAACGAGCCGATCGCCGTGATGCCGTCGGCAGAGGGCACCTGAGCGGGCGGCGGCGGCGGTTCGGCCTTTGCTCGGGGCTCGGGGGCACCGACTGCGACCATCGCGGGCGCCTTGGCGGCCTCCCGCTGTCGGGCTTCGAGCCGTTCGGTTGCTTCGGGCGGCAACGTGGTGTCGAACGGGACGATCGTGGCGGCGACGTGCGGGATCCGGCCGACCGCCTCGGCGATTCGGTCAGCCGTCCGGTCATGCAGGATGCGCTGGGACAGTCCGCGGAACGTCCGGCGGGGGAGGAGCACCGTGACCTCGGCGCGGTCGCCGATGACGGTGTTGTACGCCAGTTCCACCACGCTTCGCACCAGGCGGCGGTCGGGGCAGTCGACGAGGGTGAGCGGGAAACGGTCGCCGAGGCCGCGGTCGATCCAGTCCTTTTGCAGCCGTTCGGTCACGGCCGGGTCCAGCATGACGTGCACGACACGGATGTCCGTGGGACGGATGCTGCCGGCGTAGCGGAGCGCCCTCAGCACAGCTAGGTCGAGCCGATCGACGAGCACCAAAACGGTGTGCCGTGCGTAATGCGGTGCCTCGGACTGGTCCTGGCGGATAGCGCTGACCAGGTCCAGAGAGCGGGCTTCGTCGCGGTACTGCCGGTTGAGGCGCATGAGCACCAACCACAGGATCGGGAAGAGAACCACGACCAGCCAGGCGCCCTCGCTGAACTTCACAATCGCGAAGATGAGTACGACGCCGGCGGAGACAATGCCGCTCGTCAGGTTGATGACCAGCTTGTGGCGCCAGCCCGGCTCACGGTGCGTCTGGTGGTATTTGGCCATGCCGAGTCCGGCCATCGTGAAGCCAGTGAATACGCCGATGGCGTAGAAGGGGATCAACTTGTCGACGTGCGCGCCGACGCCCAGGATCAGGGCCACTGCAAAGGCGGTGAGCACGACTATGCCGTTGCTGAACGCGAGCCGGTGCCCGCGCCGAGTCATCTGCCGGGGCAAGAACGAATCCTCGGCGATAAAGCTGGCCAGGAACGGGAAGCCGGTGAACGGCGTATTCGCGCCGGTATACAGGATCAGCGCCGTCGCCACCTGCACGACGACGAAGCCGAGGTGCCCGTACCAGGCCGTGCCGAATGCTGCTTTCGCCACCTGGCTGATCACCGTCGGGCTGCCGCTCTGGTAGGGCGTGGCGTGTGTCTGCCACGCGAGGAACGAGATTCCGAGCACCAGGAAGCCGAGAATCACGCTCATTACCGATAACGTGCGGCGAGCGTTGACCCCTTCTGGTCGCTTGAATGCGCTCACCCCGTTCGAGATCGCCTCAAGACCCGTCAGCGACGCACCACCGTTGGCGAACGCCTTGAGCAGCACGAAGATCGTGAACGCGGAGAGCACCGCGCTGTGCGTTGCCTGAACGGAGATGAGCGGGTTGCTCGGGTCAGGCGTGTACGTGATCTTCGGCAGATCTCCGAACACCTCGCGGGCCAGACCGACGATGACAGCCAAACCGGCCATGACCACGAAGAAGTAGGTCGGAAATGCGAACGCCTTGCCGGCCTCGCGCACACCCCGAAGGTTGCCGTAGGTGAGCACAAGGATCACGGCGATGGTGATCACCGTGGCCTTCGTCGGGGAATTCAAGGCCGGCACGAGCGAGGTGACGGCCGCGGTACCTGCCGCCGCCTGCACCGCCACCGTGACGATGTAGTCGATCAGCAACGCCACCGACGCGATCTGCGCGACCTTGGGGCCGAAGTTCTCCCGCGCCACGACGTAGGAGCCGCCCGCACGCGTGTAGATCATGACGACTTGGCGATACGACAAGGTCGTGAGCACCAGCAAGCCCAGGACCACCGCGGTTATGGGCATGAGGATGTGGAAGCCGGCCAGCCCGAAGATGGGCAGCAGGACGATGAGCATTTCCTCGGTGCCGTAAGCGGAAGAGGAGATGCAGTCACTCGACAGCACCCCGAGCGCCGCCTTCTTGGACAGCTTTTCCTCGTGTAGCCGCTCGCTAACGAGCGGAGGTCCGAGCAGCAGTGTCTTGAGGCGATAGCCCAGACGCTCTGGCAGATCGATGCTTTGCGCGCTCACGGGCAGTGTTCCCTGGGCGCGAAGGCGGTGATCACATCCCCGACAGTAGGAACGGCGACCGCCGGGAAGCGTCAACACTGCATCAAGATCCGAGCCGCCTGCGCAAAGAAGCCGTCAAGATCGCGCGTTCGGGGCACGTGGCCGCGTGCACTGGGGCCGATGACGTACCGCCGGGGGAGCCCAGTCGCGGCGGCAGTTGTGTTGCCGATCGCGTTCGGCGGGCTGCTCCTGATCGGCGTGATCGCCGTCGCCGCGCAGCTGCACGGTGCGCCCGTGGTGGCGCTGGCGTGCGTGCTGGTGGCAGCCACGTCTTTCGTTGCGGAACCCCTCATTGCGCTGCCGCTGGCGGTGATCGGCTGGTTCGCCGTTGCCGGGTTCGACCGGGCGCCCTACGGCGACCTGCACGCCGACGGTGCGATCCGCGCCGGTGCCGTGCTCGCCTTCACCGCGGGGGTGGCGGCGTGCGCGGGCACAGCCAGCCGCGGCACACTCGAATCCGTGAACAGGTGGGGCGCGATCACCCCTCGCCGGCTGGTGGCAGGGCTGGGCCTGGCCGCGGTGCTGCTGCCGGCGCTCACCGCGGTGCTGGCCGCGCTGCGTGGGCACCTCGCGCTCGTCGACGACCTGCTGCTCTACCTGGTGGTAGTTCTGGCGGTCACGATCGTCGGCGGCTTCTGGCCTGCTGTGCTGGCGGCAGTCGCCGCCGGGCTGCTCCTGAACTGGTACTTCACCCCGCCGGTGCACAACTGGACGATCGACGCACCCGAGAACATGCTGGCGCTGCTGTTGTTCGTGACGGTGGCTGTCACCGTCAGCAGCGTGGTCCACCTCGCCGCCCAGCGAAGCGCGCTGGCCGCTGCGCGCGCCAGGGAGGCAAGCACGCTGCTGACCCTCGCCCGCACCGTGCTGGGCGGCGATGACACCCCCCAGGCAGTGCTTGATCACCTGAGCGCGTCTCTCGGCGTTCAGGCGGAGTTGCGCGAGAACAGCGGCGGGCGCTGGGTACGGGTCGCGGGCGCCCCGCTGGAGCGCGTCGACCGCCAGATCGACGCGGGGGACGACCTGCGGCTGCTCGTCGCCGGGGACCTCACCGGCATCAGCGGCCGGATGCTCGAGGGCTACGCCGCACAAGCGGCGGCGGCAGTCGAGCGGCACCGGCTGCGGATCCAGGCCGGCCAAGCCGAGGCGCTGGCCGAGGGCAACCGGATCCGCACCGCACTGCTGACTGCCGTCAGCCACGACCTGCGGACCCCGCTGGCTGCGGTGAAGGCCGCCGTCACCACCCTGCGTCAGACCGATGTCGCGTGGAGCGCCGAGGATCAGGCCTCGCTACTTGCCACAATCGAGGAGGGCGCCGACCGCCTGGACTCGCTGATCGGCAACCTGCTCGACATGAGCCGTATCCACACGGGATCGCTCTCGCCGTTCATCCGCCCCACCGCTCTCGACGAGGTGGCTCCGCTGGTCGTGCACGGCCTCGACGACGCCCAGCGGCTGAACGTCGCGATCCCGGACGCGCTGCCACTGCTCGCGGCCGATCCGGGGCTGCTCGAGCGCGCGCTGGCGAATCTCGTGGCGAACGCGCTGCGTTACTCCCCGCCGGACCGCCCCCCGACGCTCACCGCGCAGGCCGGCGACGGCATCGTCAGCCTCAGCGTGATCGACCACGGGCCGGGCATTGCCCCTGAGCAGCGCGACCAGGTCTTCGAGCCGTTCCAGCAACTCGGCGACCAGCGGACCGGGGGCGGCGTGGGCCTCGGCCTCGCGGTTGCCAAAGGCTTCGTCGAAGCCCTCGGAGGGCGCATCACCGCGGCGACCACCGCCGGCGGCGGGCTGACGATGCGCGTAGATCTGCCGACCGCCGCGACCACCCGCGACGTCGCCGGCGTCACACAATGACAAGCGTGCTCGTCATCGACGACGAGACCGCCCTCCTACGCGCCCTGCGCATCAACCTCAGCGCCCGCGATTACACGGTGCATACCGCCACCGACGGGACCAGCGGACTTGCCGTCATGGCCCGGGACCACCCCGACATCGTGATCGTCGACCTGGGCCTGCCCGACATGGACGGTGCTGACGTCATCGCTGGCATCCGCGGCTGGTCGACCGCGCCGATCATCGTGTTGTCGGCACGCGGCGAGGAGGCGCAAAAGGTCCACGCTCTCGATGTCGGCGCCGACGACTACGTCACAAAGCCGTTCGGCATGAATGAGCTGCTGGCCCGGCTGCGCGCCGCAACCCGCCGGATCGGCCCCACGACGGATGAGCCCGTCGTCGACGCCGGCGACTTCGTGATCGACCTCGCCAGCAAACGCGTCACGCGTCGCGGCGGCGAACCGGTACGCGTGACCCCGACGGAATGGCAGCTGCTCGAAGTCCTGGCGCGGCACCGGGGGCGGCTGGTGACGAGCAAGCAGCTCCTGCAGCAGGTGTGGGGTCCCGCCTACGAGACCGAGACGCATTACCTGCGCGTGTACATGGCCCAGCTGCGTCGCAAGCTCGAACCCGACCCGGCGCGACCGCGCCACCTGCTCACCGAACCGGGTATGGGCTACCGCCTGCAGGACGACTGAGGCGCACATGCGCCGGGTAGCGTCATAGGCGTGGAATACGTCAATCTTGGCAACACCGGACTTCGCGTATCGCGGTTGTGCCTCGGCATGATGAGCTACGGGAGCTTCGAGGGCCGGCCGTGGGCGCTCGACGAAGGCAAGGCGCGTCCGATCGTCCGGCGGGCAATCGAGGCCGGCGTCACGTTCTTCGACACCGCCGACGTCTACAACGGCGGCCAGAGCGAAGTTCTGACCGGGCGAATCATCGGCGAGGCGCTCACCCGCGAGGAGGTCGTCGTCGCCACCAAGGTGCACGGGCAGACGATGCCCGGCGAGAACGGCCGGGGCCTGAGCCGCAAACACATCATGGCGTCCATCGACGCGTCGCTCGGCCGGCTCGGCCTCGACTACGTCGACCTGTACCAGATTCATCGTTGGGACGACCGCACGCCGATCGAGGAGACCATGCAGGCCCTCTCTGACGTGGTGCGCGCCGGCAAGGCGCGGCACATCGGTGCCAGCAGCATGTACGCCTGGCAGTTCGCCAAGGCACAGGCCGTGGCCGATCGCAACGGGTGGACGCGGTTCGTCTCGATGCAGAACCACTACAACCTGATCTACCGCGAAGAGGAGCGGGAGATGATCCCGCAGTGCGTGGACCAGGGGGTCGCGATCCTGCCGTGGAGCCCGCTCGCCCGCGGCCGGCTCGCCGGCAACCGCGGCCGGCAGAACGAGCCGCTGACCCTGCGCGCCGAGACCGACCAGTTCGGCGAGTCGCTCTACCCAGGAGCAGACCTCGACC
>JBPYES010000512.1:0-2751 GCA_051984825.1 Jatrophihabitantaceae bacterium | reverse complement strand
CGGTGCCGGTACGAGGTGGTACGGCGCCTGCACGTCCCGGAAGAACCGGTCGCCGAGTGCGATCACCGGCACCGGCATTCCCAGCGCACTGAGCGCCTCGGCGAGCGACAGGGTGTGCACCACACCGCCGCGTGGCTTGGTCGAGTACGTAGCCAATGCGACGCGCGGATTCACAACCGCGCCTTGACCAGTTCGGGGTTCCCTGTGGCGACGGCGGCCGCGGCAAGCGAGGCTCGGGCCGCCGTCTCGGTGACAATGCAGCCGGCCTGGACAAAAGCGCTGCGCTGCGCCGTCAGCCGCTGCGGATCCTGCTCGGTGCCCAAGACGTAGGCCACGACCTGCGGCCCACCGTTGGACATCAGCTGCGCGCACACCGGAGCGAGCACCGACGCCGGGTCGGGATGCGCGCCGTAACCGAGCACGACGTCGAGGATCACACAGGCAACCTGCTCGTCGGCGGCATGCTCGCGCAGCACGTCGATGCGGGCCTCGGCGTCGATCATCGGGTGCGGGCGTCCTCTCGTGAACTCCTCCTCGCCCAGGTCGAGACACTGGTGGCTGCCCGGTGGTGCGGGCAGGCTCCACGCCGGATTGATCGGCGTGTTCGAGTACACCGCGCCCAGCACGTCGCTGAGGATCACGAGGGACTCGTAGCACAGCGTCCCGCCGGAGAAAAGGCCGCGAACCGCGGTGCGCTCAGGTGCGAGGCGGGCCCGCGCCTGCTCGATGCTCGGGCCGAGCAGCGTCGTGGGGTCCGGAGCGGTACGCCCCACGGCGGCAAGGGTTGCCGCGACGCCGGTCTCGAGCGTGCGCGACAGCGTCACGTTGGCCGGGACGGGGAAATCGGCCGCGTCCAGGCCGATCAGTGCTGCCACCATCGGCGTCCGGCCGGCCGTGTCGAGTACCGCCCGTGCCACGGCCGGCGAGGGCGGCTTCGAGACGAGCAGGATGGCGTCCGTGCTGGGATCGTCACGTAGTGCCGCAACGGCTGACAGCGCCATGCGCCCGCCGACCTGCTCGCTGAGATCTCGCCCACCGAGACCGATGACCTGACTGACGCCGACGCCCCAGCGGTCGAGCAGGCACATCGCCTCCTGGGCGCCGGTTCCGGCCGCCGCGACCACCCCGACCCGTCCGGGGGTAACCACGTTCGCGAATCCGAGCGCGGTCCCGCCCAGCATCGCGGTCCCTGCTCCCGGTCCCATGAGCAGTAGTCCTCGCGATTGCGCATACGACTTGAGCGCGACCTCCTCGTCCACCGTCACGTTGTCGCTGAACAGCAGGACGTGCAGGCCGGCATCGAGTGCCTGGAATGCTGCCAGCGCGGCGTACTGGCCGGGCACGGAGATCACGGCGGCGGTCGAACCAGGCTGCGCGGTGACGGCCTGCCGCACGGAGCGGCTCGGTCGCTCCGCCGGGGCGTCACCGCTCTCGCGCGATGCGAATATGGCCGCCACGCCGGCCTCGATCGCTTGCTTGCCCGCGTCCTCGTCGTCGGCACGGACGGCAAGGCAGAAGTCGTTGGCGCCGGCATCGCGCAGATCACCCGCATCGACGCCTTCGGCCGGCATGGCCTCGACATTCGCCGGAGTCGCCATGACGGCACTGGCCCACTGCACTCCCGGCTCGTCCCGCATCGCTCGCATAGCGCGAAGCTGCGCGACGGAGTCGACGTAGGTGTCGGGGAACAAGCGCGTCAGGCTGGTCATTGCGGTCCGATGTTGAGGATGCGCGTGCCGAGCGACACGTGCTCAGGTTCGGCGCCCCGCAGCGATGCAGCGGCGAGCGCCGGGTTGGTGATCACAGCAATCTCGCCGCCACTGCGCAGGAATCGGGTGGCCGCGCGGATCTTCGGGCCCATGCTGCCGTCTGGAAACTGGCCGGCCGCCAGGTACTCCTCGGCCTGGGTGACATCGATCTGCCCGAGTCGTCGCTGTGTAGCGGTGCCGTAGTCGAGATGCACCGCCTCGACCGCGGTCACGAGCACGAGCGCCTGCGCGCCGACGGCCAGCGCGAGTGCTGCCGCGGCGTAGTCCTTGTCGATGACGGCGTTTACTCCGGTAAGCCCGCCGGCGTCGTCCCGAATAACTGGGACCCCGCCTCCGCCGGCCGTCACGACGACGTGTCCGGAGTCGAGCAGGCAGCTCACGGCATCCACTTCGACGATGCTCTGCGGCTGCGGTGATGCAACGACCCGGCGGTAACCCCGTCCGGAGTCCGGTTCGACGCGCCAGCCCCTCGTCTGCGCCAGCCGCTTCGCCTCGTCCTCGTCGAGAAACGGTCCGATCGGCTTCGTCGGGTGAGCCAGGGCCGGATCGGCCGCGTCGACAACGACGTGCGTCAATACTGAGACGACCCGGTGGCGGCCACCCGAAGCGGCATGCACAGCTGAGGCGATGATGTTCCCGAGCTGACCCTGGGTCATGGCGACGAGCGAAAACAGTGGCTGCGGCGGAACCAGAGCCGCGCCCTCCTCCTGCTGAATCGCGAGGTTGCCGACCTGCGGGCCGTTGCCGTGCACGAGGGCGAGGCGCCACCCTTCGTCAAGGAGTTCGCAGACGCAGTTGGCCATGGCGGTCGCGTTCGCCGCCTGCTCCTCGTGAGTGCCGGATTGCCGTTCGACGGTAAACGCATTCCCGCCCAGTGCGACCACCGCTACCTTGGTCACAGCGCCCCCACCTCGCGTCCGCGACGACCTACGCCCTAGCCGCGGCCTCGGCGCTACGTTTATCATGCGACGTGAATTTAGAC
>JBPYES010000511.1:0-8937 GCA_051984825.1 Jatrophihabitantaceae bacterium | reverse complement strand
GACGGCCCGCTTCTGGCGGGTGCTAGGTGGCGCGCTCCACGAAAGCTGGGAAGTCCGGGCCGCCCCCTTTTTTGGGGACGGATGTATGTCGTTGCGTGATCAGCCTGTCACCGAATGTGCGCAGGGTCAAGGCCGCGGAAACGGCCTGGACCGTGGTCCAGCTGCGTGCGGCGCAGAGCTTCGCTCAGTCCGTAGGCTGACGCTCAGCGGTGTCCCCCGGCTCCGTCGAGGTCGCTGGACTGCTGCAGGTAGCTCACAGCTCTGCGGGTCGTCATAGCGCTACGTACTAGAGGTGATGGTTTGCGCGTCGTCCTCGCCGAAGACCTCGCCCTCCTCCGGGACGGCCTGATCCGGCTGCTCGAGGCGCACGACTTCGAGGTCGTCGAGGCGGTCGACAACGGCCTGTCGCTGCTGCGCGCCCTGGTCAATCATCAGCCCGACGTCGCGGTGGTCGACGTACGGCTACCCCCGACGTTCACCGACGAGGGGCTGCGTGCGGCGATCGAGGCGCGTTCGCAGATTCCCGGGTTGCCGGTGCTGGTGCTCTCCCAGTACGTCGAGCAGCTGTACGCCCGTGAACTGCTCGCCGACCGCACCGGCGGTGTCGGCTATCTGCTCAAGGACCGGGTGTTCAACGTGCGCCAGTTCGTCGATGCCGTCCAGCAGGTGGCCGGCGGCGGAACGGCAATGGATCCCGAGGTGATCTCCCAACTGCTCACCAAGCGGGCCGGTGACGAGCCGCTGCGGGCGCTCACACCACGCGAGCACGAGGTACTCGGCCTGATGGCAGAAGGACGCTCCAATGCCGCGATCGCAGCTCGGCTGTACATCACGGAGAAGGCGGTCAGCAAGCACACGAACAACATCTTCACCAAGCTCGGGCTGCCACCCTCGGAAGATGACAACCGTCGCGTGCTCGCGGTGCTCGCCTATCTGAACGGATAGCGTCATCGCATGACCCAGTTCCGAGACGTCGCGACCACCGCACTCGACAGCTACCTCGCCGCCGACCCGGTCTCCGCCACCTACCTGGGTGATCATCGCCACGACGGCGAGCTGCCTGATCCGTCATCGTCCGGTGCGGCAGCCCGCGCCAAGCAGGTACGCGAGCAGCTGTCCGCACTCGGTGACTGCAAGACCGCGGACGAGGCCGAGATGATCGACGCCGAGGTGCTGCGAACAGTGCTGCGCGCCGAACTGTTCGAGCTCGAAGAGCTGCGCGAGGCCGAGTGGAATCCCATGCTGCACAATCCGGGCGGCGGACTGCACGCGCTGCTGACACGCGACTTCGCGCCGTTGCCCGACCGCCTGACTTCGCTCGCCGCCCGGCTTTCCGCAGTCGTCGACTACCTTGGCGCGGCGCGCGAACGGCTCGGCGAGATGTCCGGCATCCACCTCGACACTGCGCTGCGCCAGCTCGACGGCACGCTGTCGCTGCTCGACGACACGGTGCCCGCGGCGCTGGCAGATGCACCGCAGTTGCGCGAACGGGTGGCGCCGGCGGCGCAATCCGCTCGCAACGCCGTCGCCGAACATCGTGCCTGGCTCGCAGCACGCCTCGACGGCGCCGGGCGCGACCCACGCATCGGCGCGCAACTGTTCGCCGGCAAGCTTGCGCTTACCCTCGACACGGACTTCGACCCCGCAGCGCTGCTCGCCCGCGCAGAGGCCGAGCTCGACGAGTCCACGCAGCTGATCGTCGACGAAGCCGGACGATACGCCGGCGTACGGCAGCCCGACGCCACAACGGTCCGAGCGGTGCTCGACGAGCTGGCCACGGAGGCGCCGACCGACGAGACGATCCTCGGCCTGTGCCGCGATGCGCTCGCAGACAGCACCCGGTTCGTGCGGGACCACGAGCTTGTCACCGTCTATGACGACCCGATCTCCGTCGTCGAGATGCCGGAAATCGACCGCGGCGTCTCCGTCGCGTACTGTCGCCCGCCCGGACCTCTGGAGACCGCGCAGCTGCCCACCGAGTTCGCCGTCTCCCCCACCCCGTCGGACTGGACGCCCGAGCAGCAGGCTTCCCTGTACCGCGAATACAACCTCCACATGCTGCACGATCTGGCTGTCCATGAGGCAATGCCTGGACACGCGCTCCAGCTAGCGCACTCCAACCGTTACCGCGCCAGCACACCGGTACGAGCCGTGTGGTGGAGCGGCTCGTTCGTCGAGGGATGGGCCGTCTACAGCGAGGCACTGATGGCCGATCACGGCTACCGCAGCGACGTATCGGCGAAGGCCGCGTCCGCGCTGCGCATGCAACAGCTGAAGATGCGGCTGCGCTCCGTCATCAACACGATCATGGACATCCGCTTCCACCACGACGACCTGGACGAAGCGACCGCCATGGCGTTGATGACAGAGCGCGGCTTCCAGGAGCAGGGCGAGGCAGCCGGCAAATGGCGGCGCGTCCAGCTCACCGCGACGCAGCTGTGCACCTACTACGTCGGCTACAGCGAGGTGCGCGACCTCACCGCCGAACTGGCCCGGAGCCGTCCCCAGTGGACACAGCGGCAGCTGCACGACGCCGTGCTCAGCGCCGGCTCACCTCCGGCTCGGCACCTGCGGACACTGCTCCTCGACGGCGCCTGAGCAGGTCGGCCGCCGCCGCGACGCCGGCGCCGGCGGCGCCCGCGGCGCCCGCCGCCATCGCCAGGCCCCGGATTCGGTCGACGCGCGCGTCCCGGGCTGCCAGAGCGACCACCGCGGCGTCGGCCGCGTCCACCACCGCAGTGGCAAGCAGCGCCGGAACCCGGCCACGCTGAGTGACCGCTGCGCTGAGGACTCCGACGCCCAGCGCCAGATCGCGCACCGCCGCCATCCGGGCCAGCCAGGACATACGCGCGGCCGAGGCGCTGTCCACCCCGAGCAACCGCACCGACGCTACCGGAAACGCGAGGAATGCCCCGCCGACCGCCAGCCGGCTGACCGCCAGGGCGACCGTCGGGCTGTGCATCCCCTGAGAGTCACCCCCTGCAGGCGCAACTCTGCCGGGTCCTGGCACGTCTAATTCTGTAGAACGGGCGCGCCGTGCAAGGGCCAAGGTGCACTCTCCCGGGGTGGTTACTGCCAGTGCCGGTCCGGGAATCCTGGCAGGGTGTTGTTCGTTTGAGTCGCGGGAAGCGTTGGAAACACAATCTTGGAGGTGCCCACTATGGCAGATCGCACACTGCGGGGCAGTCGGATGGGCGCTGTTAGCTACGAGACCGAGTACGGTGCCGAGCCGGCACCACGCAACTTCGCCGCATACCGCTGTGCCCGCGGGCATGAGTTCACGATCCCGTTCTCCGAGGAGGCCGAGATTCCGGCAACCTGGGAGTGCCGCCTCGACGGGTCGAGTGCCCAGCTCGTCGACGGACCGGCGCCGGAGACGAAGAAGAACAAGCCCCCGCGCACGCACTGGGACATGCTGATGGAGCGACGAACGGTCGCCGATCTCGAGGAAGTGCTGGCCGAGCGCCTCGACGTGCTGCGGGCACGGCGCGGCCAGAAGTCAGCCTGAGGTATCGCGGCGTCGTAGCGCGCGGCGCACCTGATCTACACGGTGGCGGGCACCCCATTGGGTGACCCGCCACAGTGCTTCTCGGACGATGGTGCCGCTCATCTTGCTCTCTCCCCGCTCCCGGTCGGCGAACGTGATCGGTACTTCGACCACCCGGAAACCGGCGAGCACGGCACGCCACGCCAGGTCGACCTGGAAGCAGTAGCCCTGCGAGGACACGCCGGCCAGGTCGATGCTTTCGAGCACCTGGCGCCGATATGCGCGGTAACCCCCGGTCGCATCACGCACCGGGATGCCGAGGGCGACGCGCGTGTAGATGTTGGCACTGCGGGACAGCAACTCGCGTGACATCGGCCAGTTGACGACCGTTCCACCGGCGACCCAACGCGAACCGAGCGCCAGGTCTGCCTCGCGCAGCGCGGCGAGCAGCCGGGGAAGCTGTTCCGGCGCGTGCGAGCCATCGGCGTCCATTTCGACGAGGACGTCGTAGCCGCGCTCCAGCCCCCATTGGAAGCCGGCGATGTATGCCGCGCCCAGGCCCGCCTTCTCGGTGCGGTGCAGCACATGCACCCGGTTATCGCGGATGGCGAGTTCGTCGGCGATCTTGCCGGTGCCGTCAGGACTGCCGTCGTCGGCGACCAGGACGTTCGCCGCCGGGACGGATTGCAGCACTCGGTCGATGATCGTTTCGATGTTGTCGCGTTCGTTGTAGGTGGGGACGATGACGAGTACGCGTTGGATGTCGTTCGCCGGAACCGTCATTGGCCGACTGACTCTCGTTCGCTCATACTCACCGTCTCCTCTGGCTCGGGGGTCGGCCGCTGGTCGCCGGCCCGGCGGCGGACAGCGCGCGCGGACCAGATCGACCAGCACAGCGCGAGCACTGCTACGCCGGTCAGGACGTACTCGGGGATCGCGCCGAGCCGGGTGGCCAGCGTAGTCGCCGTGCGCAGCGGCACGTCCGCGACCAAGATTCCCGGCGTGAACAGCGCTCCGGTGCGCTGGCGAATCTGGCCGTCCGGCCCGATTACAGCGGACACGCCGGTCGTCGAGACCTGCGCCACAGCGCGGCCGTGCTCGACGGCGCGGAGCTGGCTCATGGCCAGTTGCTGATAGGTCTCGCCGGTGCGTCCGAACGTCGCATTGTTGGTCTGGATAACCAGGAACTGGGCGCCGGCCTCGACCGACGAGCGCACCAGCTCGTCATAGGCCACTTCGAAGCAGATCACGTCGCCGATCGGGAACGGCCCGCCGGTGAGCAGGCCGTTGCCGTGGCCGGCCACCATGTCCCGGTCGACAAGGTTCGCCTTGGAGCTGATCGCGGTGGCAAGGCTGCGCAGCGGCATGTATTCGGCGAACGGCACGGGGTGCCGTTTCGTGTACGTCGCACCCGGGCCGGTGGTGGGCGACCACAAGATGCCGACGTTCCGGTCGTGCTTCGGGCCCGGTCCGTCGAGGATGGCGCCCACGAGGATCGGTGCGTTGACCGCGCGCGCCGCCCTATTGATCTCGGCGGCTGCGATGGTGTCGGTGTACGGGTCGACGTCCGAGGAGTTCTCCGGCCACACGACGAGGCTGGGCTGTGGCTGCGTCCCGGACTTGATCTCGGCAGCCAGCTTCAGCGTCTCTGCCACGTGGTTGTCCAGGACCTGGCGGGCGCGGTCCTCGAAGGCGAGGCCGCGGTCCGGGACGCTGCCTTGGACGACGGCAACGGTCGCCGTGCGTCCGTGGTTGTCCGGGCGCAGGCCGACGCCGAGCAGCAGGCCCACCACCGGCACCGCGACCAGCACGGCGGCGCCTGCCGCCATCGGCCGCCAGGTCCGCGGCGGCACGGCGAGCAGCGCCATCGCCAGGCCACCCCCGCCCAGCGCCACGGCGAAGGTCACCATAGGGGCACCGCCGATCGCGGCCAGCCAGCGCAGCGGGGAGTCAGCCTGGCTAAACGCCAGGCGGCCCCACGGGAACCCACCGAACGGCCACCGATCGCGCAGCGCCTCCTGCGCAACCCAGGTCACGCCTACCCACAGCGGCGCCAGCGGCAGCCGTTGCACCACTGAGAGGACGGCGCCCATCCCGGCGAAGTACCCCGCTTCTGCCGCCGCGAGGATCAGCCAGGGGGCGGCACCCACGTAGACGCCGGTCCAGTGGATAAGCGGTACGAACAACGCCGCTCCGTAGAGCAGCCCGAGCCAGGCCGCCTGTCGTGCTCGGCGGCCGTGCACCGCCACGCTGAGCGACGCCACGCTGGCGAATGCGAGCGGCCACACCCCGAACCGCGGGAACGCGAGCAAGCCGAGCAGCCCGGCGCCGACCGCGATCAGCGCCGCCCAGCGCGTACCGACCGGCGGGTCGGTGGGGCGCGGCGCTGGCAGCATCCCGCCAGTATCCCTGGTTTGGCTCAGTGGGCGCGCTCGCCGGGGCGGCGACGGCGCTGGCCGCCGTCAAGGTTCGAAGATCGTCTCTCCGCGGAGCACCGTGCGCACGCAGTTCGGCAGGTCGGAGCCCGGGGCAAGGTCAGGCCGTCCGTTGCGCAATTCGCCGACCTGCCAGACCGCGAACGTCGCCGGAGCGCCCACCGCCAGCACTCCCTCATCGGTGCGCCGGGCCGCCGCCCAGCCGCCTCGGGTGTGCGCCACGAAGGCCGCTTCGGTGCTGATCGCCGACGCCGGCGTCCGCGGATAGGCCGCAGCCCGCACCGCCGCCCAGGGGTCGATGTGAGTCACCGGGGCGTCGGAGCCGAAGGCGAGTGGCACGCCGGCCTCGGCCAGTGATGCGAACCGGTTGAGCCCTGCGGCTCTCGCGGCGCCGAGCCGCTCGGCGTACATGGCGTCTCCGCCGCCCCAGGCGGCGTCAAACGCGGGCTGCATCGAGGCGGTAAGCCCGGAGGCTGCGAACCGCGCGGGTGCGCGGACCATCTCGGCGTGCTCGACACGGTGCCCCGTGCCCGAGCCCGGGCCGAGCAGTTCCACGGCGTCGAGAATCGCGTCGATGGCGGCGTCCCCGATCGCATGGAATCCCGCCTGGAGGCCGGCGGCCGTGCAGCGCCGGATGTACTCGGCAATGTCCTCCGCGTCCAGATACTGCTCGCCGGATGTGTCCGGTGCGTCGGCATATGGCGCGGTGAGCGCGGCGGTGTGCGAGCCGAGCGAGCCGTCGCAATACAGGTCGCCCGCGGCGCCGGCAGCGCCGAGCTCACCGGCCGTTTCGATGCCGAACAGCTCGCCCCAGTAGCCGACCACCTCAGGGCCAGGCTCTGCAGCAGCGAGCGCGAGCAGCCCGGCGAGGTCGTCCGCCGAGGACGTTTCCGGGCCGCCCATCTCGTGCAGGCAGGCGACACCCAGCGACGCGGCGCGCCGCCGGGTGGCCCGCTGCGCATCGCGGATCTGACCCGGGCTGAGGCTGCCGAAGACCACGCGGCGCACCGCGTGGTGGGCGTCGCCGATCAGCCATCCGTCCGCTCGATACCCCGGCAGAGACGCGCTCTCGGCGAGCAGCGCCGACGAGACGACGGCGGAATGGGCATCTACGCGGGACAAGTAGACCGCGCCGCCGTAAGCTGCCCGGTCCAGCTCGGCCGCGGTGGGCGGCCGGTGTTCGGGCCAACGGGTGTCGTCCCAGCCGTGTCCGAGCACCGGGCGCCCGCCCAGGGCTCGGCTGTGTCGCTCCACCGCGTCGAGCGCCGCGCGCAGCGAGGTCGCGGTCGACAGGTCAAGGCCGGTGAGCGTCAGCCCGGCCGCAGTTGCGTGCACGTGGGCGTCGACGAACGCCGGCGTGACCAGGGCGCCGCCGAGGTCGACCGACCGATCCATCGAATCGGGCGGATCGGTGCCGATCCACGCTATTCGGCCGTCGTCGGTTACCAGTGAGGTGGCCGCGCCGGGGTAAATCCGCCCGTTCCGATAGAGGGTGCGCACGCCTCGAAGCATGCCGCGCGGTTTGCGGCAGCGCGACAATGGGTTACCGTTCGCGACATTCGGTTCCGATAGACGGATCAGGGGCCATGGCTGCGAGCATCGAGGACGTCGCGAAGCTCGCGGGCGTGTCGATCGCCACGGTCTCACGCTCGCTGCGCGGGTTGCCCGATGTCGCCACTACCACCCGCGACCGGGTGCTCGCGGCGGCGCGGGAACTGAACTACGTCGCCTCTCCGTTCGCGGCCCGACTGGCGAGTGGCCGAGCCGCGACAGTCGGCGTCGTCGTCCCGTTCGTGCATCGCTGGTATTTCGCCGAACTGCTGGGAGCCGTCGAGAGCGTCCTGCACCGGGCCGGCTACGACCTGCTGCTGTACAACCTGGGTGACATGGAGGGACGCCAGCGCTTCTTCGACGTGCTGCCGGTGCGCAAGCGAGTGGACGCGATCGTGTTCGCCAGCCTGGTACTCACCGACGACGAGGCCGAGGTGCTCCAGAGTCTGGACGTTCCGATCGGCATGGTGGGGGTCGACCGGGTCGGCGTGCACTCGACGCGCATCGACGACGAGGAAGGTAGCCGGTCGGCGGTGCGGCACCTCGTCGAACTGGGACACCGGCGCATCGGCCTGATCGGCGGTGACACCGACGACCCGATGCGCTTCACACCGCCGCACCATCGCCGGGTCGGCTATCTCGATGCGCTGCGCGACGCGGGCCTCGACTACGACCCGCAGCTGGAGATCCTCGGTTACTTCACCGTCGACGGCGGCGAAGCCGCCACCCAGAAGCTGCTCGAACGGCGCCACCGGCCCACAGGGCTGTTCGCCGAGTCAGACGAAATGGCCTACGGCGCGATCCGCGCGATACGGCGGGCGGGGCTGCGGGTGCCCCAGGACGTGGCCGTCGTCGGCTTCGATGACCACGCCAGCGCCGCACTGCTCGATCTCTCGACGGTGCGCCAGCCGGTGATCGAGCAGGCCGAGGACCTCACCACACGGCTGCTGGCAGCGATCGATGATCCGGACCTGGAGCCGTACGTCAACGTGCTGCCGACGGAGCTCGTGGTGCGCGGCTCGTCGGATCCGAGCCGCAGCGTCTACTGACGGGCTCGGGCTACCTCGGCCGCGGTCGGAGGGTCGGCGCCGGCGCGCTCGCAGGTCAGCGCCGCTACGAGGATCGCCTCGTCGAGTGCGGCGCCCAGGTCGGCGGCGGCAAGACTCGCCGCGTCTCGCACGCCGGACCGAGCCAGGGCGTCGAGCAGGCCGGACGTGAACGCGTCACCGGCTCCGATCGTGTCGACCAGCTGTACCTGCCGAGCCGGCCGCTCGAGTGGTTCCGCGTCGCGCCGGAACCCCACGGCTCCGCCGGCACCGCGCGTGATCACCACCGCTGTCGCTCCCAGGCGGAGCCAGTGGTCGGCGATGTCGGCGGCTGGCGCACCTGGGTAGAGCCACGCGATGTCGTCGTCGCTGGCCTTGACGAGGTGTGCGGCCGCCACGCCCGCCTCGACCAGCGGCA
>JBPYES010000510.1:0-3538 GCA_051984825.1 Jatrophihabitantaceae bacterium | reverse complement strand
GACGCCGTTCGCAACGACGAGGGCAGTGACGAGCTCGCCCCACTGCTGGTCCGGGATGCCGATCACTGCAACCTCGCGCACCGCGGGGTGCGATGTGATCACGTCCTCGACCTCGATCGAGGAGACGTTCTCGCCGCCGGAAATGATCACGTCCTTCTTGCGGTCGGAGATCGTCAGATAGCCGTCCTCGAGGTATCCGCCGTCTCCGGTGTGGAACCACCCGCCCATCATCGCCGTGGCGGTGGCATCGGGCTGCTGCCAGTAGCCCGCCAGGTTGTGGTTGGACTGCGCGAGCACCTCGCCGTCCACGTCCACGTCGAGGCGCACCGCGAGCGCGGGGGCGCCGGCACGCACCAGCCGGCGCGCCCGCTCCGCCGGCGGCAGGGCGTCCCATTCCGCACGCTGCCGGTTGATCGTGAGCAGCGGAGCGGTCTCGGTTAGCCCGTAGATCTGGATGAACTCCCAGCCCAGCTCGGTGAGCACCCGTTCGATGGTGCGCGTCGGCGGTGGCGCGCCGGCGACGATGATCCGGACCCGGTCGCGTCCCGGGATCGGGCCGTCCCACGAGGCGGCGCCGTCGAGGGCGGCGTTCACGACGGCCGGCGCCGCGCACATCATCGTCACGCCATGCCGTTCGACCCGCCGCAGGATCTCGGTGCCGTCCACCTGGCGCAGCACCACGTGGGCGCCGCCGACGCCGGTGACCCCGTACGGCATGCCCCACCCATTGCAGTGGAACATCGGCAGCGTGTGCAGCAGCACGTCGCGGTCGCTGATCGTGGTGTGCAACCCGAACACGGTGGCGTTCAGCCAAACGTTGCGATGCGTCAGCTGCACGCCCTTGGGCCGGGCCGTCGTGCCGGACGTGTAGTTGATCGTCGCTGTCGCGTTCTCGTCCCGGTCCACCCATTCGCGCGGCTCGACCCCGGGCAAGAAGAGCGCATCGTCCTCGCCTAGTACGAACTTGTGCTCGACGTCGACGACATCCAGGACGTCCTTGAGCGCGGGGTCGACGAACAGGACCGAGGCGCCGCTGTGCTCGACGATGTAGCGCACTTCTCCGGAGGAGAGCCGGAAGTTGATCGGCACCAGGATGCGTCCCCAGCCGGAGACGCCGAAGAACGACGTGAACAGCCGGGCTGAATTCTGCGAGATGATCGCCACCCGGCCCCCGACCGGCACGCCCAAAGCGTCGAGGCGGGCTGCCTGTGCGCGAGCCAGCGTGGCCAGCTCTCGGTAGGTCAGCTCGCCCAGGCTCACAGCCGGCTGGTCGGGCTCGTCGACGATGGCCAGCCGCTCCGGGTAGACCTCCTCGGCGCGGTCGAGGAAGTCGCGGACGGTCAGCGGAAAGAACACGGCGCACCTCCTGGGGTCCTGGGTGCGACGTTGCCACAACTACGTCGGCGTGGCGACACTGGCGTTATGGAGCACGTACGCGTGGAGCGAAGCGGCGACTTTGTCACGATCACGATGGACAATCCGGCGAAACGGAATGCCCTGTCCGCATCGCTCATAGGTGAGCTGATCGACGCGTTCACCGATGTTGCCGCAAGCGACGCACTAGGCGTGGTGCTGGCTGCCAGCGGGCCGGTGTTCTCCGCCGGCCACGACTTCGCCGACGTCGTGGATCATGATCATGCCTCAGTGCGAGAGCTACTACTCACCTGCACCCGGCTCATGACGCTGCTCCAGGAGATCCCGCAACCGGTCGTCGCGCGGGTGCACGCCCTGGCCACCGCGGCGGGCTGCCAGCTGGTCGCAAGCGCCGACCTCGCGGTGGCAGCCGAGTCAGCGCGTTTCGCGCTGCCCGGCGGAAAGGGCGGGTGGTTCTGCCACACGCCGTCCGTCGCCGTGTCGCGCGCTATCGGGCGCAAGCGGGCCATGGAGATGGCGCTCTCGGGCGATCCGATCGACGCGCAAACGGCCGCCGAATGGGGGCTCGTCAACCGGGTCGTGCCCGATGCGCAGCTCGACAGCGCCGTTTCGGACCTACTCGAACGGGTCACCCGCGGCAGCGCGGAGAGCAAGGGGCTCGGCAAGCAGGCGTTTTACGCGCAGGTCGATCTCGACCAGCCGAAGGCGTACGCGTACGCCATCGAAGTGATGGCCGCAGCGAGCCAGCTGCCGGATGCCGTCGAGGGCATGCACGCGTTCCTGGAGAAGCGCAAGCCGGAGTGGCGATCACCCGGAGGCGCTTAGTCCTGGGGTGCGTCGTGGGCGGCGATTGCCTCGTCCAGACGCGCCGCCGCGCCGTCCAGCCAGCGCTGGCAGATGTCTGCGAGTTCCTCGCCGCGCTGCCACAGGGCTAGCGATTCCTCGAGCGTCTGCCCGCCGGTCTCGAGCTTGCGCACGATCTCGGTGAGCTCGGCGCGCGCCGCCTCGTACCCGATCTCGGTCATCAAGATCAGAGCTTATGCGCGTCGAATTCGCCACGGGCCACCCGGATCCGCAGCGTGCCGGTCGCCTCGTCCGGATCGCGCACCACGGCTGCGTCCGCACGCTGCACCACGGCGTACCCCCGGTCGAGCGTCGACTGCGGCGACAGCGCCCGCACCCGAGCCCGCACGTGGGCCAGGTCGGCGGCGGCCGCCTCGAGCGCCGCGCGGGCACATCGCCGGCTCCGCTCGCGCAGCGTGGCAACCTCGCCCGCCTCGCGAGTGAGCCGGACGTGGACGGCGTCGCGCATCCGGGACGGCAACCCTGCCATCAGGGCGGCCTCACCCTCCAGCCGTTGGTGGATGCTCTGCCGGGCGCGTTCGCGCAGGTCGGCTATGCGGGCGCGCTCGTCGGCCACGTCCGGAACGATGCGCCGCGCCGCGTCGGTGGGCGTGGACGCCGCGAGGTCGGCGACGAGGTCGAGCAGCGGTGAGTCGGTCTCGTGTCCGATCGCGCTGACCACCGGCGTGCGTGCCGCGGCCACCGCCCGGATCAGCGACTCGTTCGAGAACGGCAACAGGTCCTCGATGCTGCCTCCACCGCGGGCGATGACGATTACGTCCACTGCGTGGTCGGCGTCGAGACGTTCGAGCGCGGCCACCACCTCGTTCGCGGCGGACGGTCCCTGGGTGGCGACGTTCTCGACCCGGAATGCCACTCCGGCGAACCGGCGGCGGGCGTTCTCGACGATATCGCGCTCCGCGGCGCTGGCCCGGCCTGTGATCAGCCCGATCCGCCGGGGCAGGAACGGCCGCGGGCGCTTGCGATCCGCCGCGAACAGCCCCTCCGCCGCCAGTAGGCGCTTGAGCTGCTCGAGCCTGGCGAGCAGCTCGCCGAGGCCGACCTGGCGGATGTCCGTTGCGCGCAGGCTGAGCGTGCCGCGTTCCACATAGAAGTCGGGACGGGCGCGCAGCACGACCCGTGAGCCCTCCTCGACGTCGTCGCCCAGGACGGCGCGCGGGCACGTGACGTTCAGCGAGATGTTGGCGTCCGTGTCACGCAGCACGAGGAACTGTGTCGCCATACCGGGACGTCTGGTCAGCTGGGCGATCTGGCCGTCGATCCACACCTCGCCCAGGCGGTTGATCCACTCCGCGATCTT
>JBPYES010000509.1:0-9153 GCA_051984825.1 Jatrophihabitantaceae bacterium | reverse complement strand
ACCACCTTCAGCGAAGGGCTGGCCCTGGAGCTGGCCGGCAGCGGTGTGCAGGTCACCGCAGTCTGTCCCGGGTTCACGCACACCGAGTTCCACGAGCGGGCCAGCGCCGACATGTCGAATGTGCCTGACTGGATGTGGCTCGACGCGCACGATGTCGTCGCGCAGGGGCTCGCCGATGCCGCGCGCGGCAAGCCGGTCAGCGTGCCGAGCGCCCGGTACAAGGCGCTTGCCGGGGCGGCGCGCTACACGCCCCGCAGTGTGGTGCGCGCGGTCATGCGGCGGAGGGCGGTATGACGGCACGCGACGAGCTGCTGCCGTTGATCAAGGGCCTCGCCGTCGTACACGGCCGGGTAGTGCTGTCGTCCGGGCTGGAGGCCGACTACTACATCGACCTACGCCGGGTCACGCTCCATCACGCCGCCGCGCCGCTCGTCGGGCGGGCGATGCTCGACCTCACCGCGGACTGGCCATACGACGCCACGGGCGGTTTGACGCTGGGCGCCGACCCGATTGGTACAGCCATGCTGCATGCCTCGGGTGGGCGCGTCGACGCGTTCGTCGTGCGCAAGTCGGAGAAGCAGCACGGGCTGCAGCGGCGCATCGAAGGCCCGGATGTCACTGGGCGGCGGGTATTGGCGGTGGAAGATACGTCAACGACCGGAGCCAGCGTGCTGACCGCGGTCGACGCGCTGCGCGAGGCGGGTGCGCAGATCGTGGGCGTTGCAGTGATCGTCGACCGGGGCGCCGGCCCCGCGGTGCGTGCCGCCGGGCTCGACTACCGCGCGATATACAGCCTGGCTGACCTCGGGTTGTCGTGAGCGAGCATCGCCGTGACCGAGATCGGGGTCGGCCCGCATCCTCAGCCGTGGCCTGATGATCCGCGCCTAGACCCCGAGCTGCTTGCGAACGGCGACCGCCGCAACGTCGTGGATCGCTACCGGTACTGGACGGTCGAGGCGATCGTCGCCGACCTCGACACACGCCGGCAGCCGTTCGCCGTTGCGATCGAGAACTGGCGGCACGACCTGAACATCGGCACCGTGGTCCGCACCGCCAACGCGTTCCTCGCCCGAGAGGTGATCATCGTCGGGCAGCGCCGCTGGAACCGGCGCGGCGCGATGGTCACCGACCGGTACCAGCACATCCGGCACGTCGCGTCGATCGCGGAGCTGGCCGCGACGTGCGCCCACTACACGATCGTCGCCATCGACAATCTGCCCGGTGCGCGGCCTCTCGAGAGCGCCGAGCTACCGGTCGATGCGCTGCTGCTGTTCGGGCAGGAGGGTTCGGGGCTGACCGATGACGCGCGCGCCGCGGCAACTGCCGTGTACTCAATCGCGCAGTTCGGCTCGACTCGTTCGATCAACGCCGGCGTGGCCGCGGGCATCGCCATGCACACCTGGGTTCGGCAGCACGCGCCTTAACATTCCGCCTGGGCCAGCCCTTAAAGTTCAGGCATTCCGAAGCTGATCACTTCGAACGAGGTTGCCAGCTTGACGCCGAGGCGGGTGCCGGTCATGCGGGCGAACGATTCCAGGAACTCCTCCGGCTCCGACATCGGGCCGCCGCCGAGCCCGGCGAGATACGCAGCGTGGGCCTTGAGTGAGGCGATGCCCTTGTCGAACGTGGCCGTCACGTCAACACCGTGCCGAGCGTCGGGTGATCCGCCGACGAACGCGGCGCGCACTCCGTTCCACGGCTCCAGCCCCTCGTCGAGCAACTCGCGGAACACCCAGCGGTTGCCGGCGTCGCGCACCGCGTCGATAACCGCGCGTCCCGCTGCGACGTGATCGGCCTGATTGAGCATGCCGGGGCCGAACGTCTCGCGGTAGTTGCCGGTGATCACGATCTCGGGGCGGGCACGCCGGATCGCGCGGGCGATGTCCCGGCGAAGCTGCAGTCCGTATTCGAGTACGCCGTCCTGATGTCCCAGGAACTCAACCTCGGTGACGCCGACGATCTCGGCGGCGGCGCGCTGCTCGTTCTCCCGCAACGGACCGGCTTCTTCCGGTGCCATGCCGTCGATGCCGGCTTCCCCGCTGGTGGCAAGGCAATAGCTGATCTGCTTACCCTGCTCGGTCCAGCGCGCAATTGCGGCGGCAGCGCCGTACTCCAGATCGTCGGGATGCGCGACGACGGCAAGCGCCGTCGTCCAATTCTCGTCTATGGGTTCCAAGGGCGGCGGCGTCGTCATATCGGTCACCGTACCGCTGCGAGGCAACGCATAGGCGATGTACAGGTCTTACCACTTGACCGAACCATGAGGAACGAGATGGAGTTTGCACCGCTGCTTTCAGACTGATCATCCCCAAGCGGAGGTATGCGTATGCCCTGGAGCGGAAAGAGGAGAGCAACCGCCTGCGTGGTCGCAGGCGTGACTGCGCTGGCCGTCACCGCGGTCGCACATAGCGCGAGCGCCGCGCCGTCACCGCACGCTGTGCCTGACAGCGTGCCGAGATGGACGGCGCAGGCACACGCGCTCGGCGCGACGCAGACCTCGCAGCGCGTTAACTTCGGCGTCCTGCTGAAGATGCGCAACGAGTCGAGCGCCGTGGCCACGCTGCAGCGGATCTCCGACCCCGACAGCGCCAGTTACGGTCAGTGGCTCACTAGCAACCAGTTCGCTGCCAGCTACGGCCCGGCGGCAAGCGATGTGGCTGCCGTGCGCAACTGGCTGAGCGGTCGGGGATTCGCGGTGCGCAAGACGCTGCCGAGCGGCATGTACGTCGAGGCGAGCGGCACGGTTGCGCAGATCCAGAAGGTCTTCGCGACCTCAGTCAAGAACTACTCCTACCGGGGCATGACCGTGCGCTCGAACGCCACCGCGCTGTCGTTCCCGACGAGCACGCCCACGACAGTGATCAACGCGGTCGACGGCATCCTCGGTGTCGATCAGGGCGCGCAGCTACACACGCACGACGACACCCTGCCCGGCCCGCCGGCTGGGTCGCGGTTCGGCGTCCAGCCCTGCTCGGACTACTACGGGCAGAAGGTAGCTACGGACCAGCCGACCGCCTACGGCAAACACCAGCCCTACGCGGTGTGCGGCTACACGCCGCAGCAGTACCAAGCGGCCTACGGCGAGTCGAGCCTGCTGAAGAATGGCATCGACGGCAGCGGCGAGACCGTCGCCATCACCGACGCGTATGCCGCGCCGACGATCCTGGAGGACGCGCAGAAGTACAACCAGGTGCACAACCAGCCGCTGTTCCAGCCAGGACAGTTCAGCCAGATCACGCCGGCGGCTGACGGCTACGACCTGATCAACGAGTGCGGTGGCAACGGCTGGTACGGCGAGGAGACGCTCGACGTCGAGGCCGTGCACGCCATGGCGCCCGGCGCCAAGATCGTCTACGTCGGTGGTGCCGACTGCTCCAGTGGCCTGGACGAGGCGTGGGCGGAGACCATCGACAACCACGTCGCGGACGTGATCACCAACTCCTGGACGGACGGGATCGACGACATCAACCTGCTCGGCCAGGACTACGTCGACTTCTACAACCAGTTCGCGCTCGAGGCCGCGATGACCGGTATCACCGTGAACTTCTCGAGCGGTGACGCCGGCGACCACACCAAGGGCGGCACGGACCTCGGCAGCAAGACGGTCGAGTTCCCGGCGGACGTGCCGTGGGTCTCAGGCGTCGGCGGCACCAGCGTCGGCATCGGCAGCCGCGGTCAGCGGGAGTGGGAAGCCGGCTGGCAGACCGACTACTCCGTACTGACCAACGGCGCGTGGGCGCCGGCGCCGCCCGGGACGTACTCGTCAGGCGGTGGCGGCGGCACAAGCGAGCTGTACGCACAGCCGTACTACCAGCGCGGCAAGGTTCCGTCGTCGATCTCGAAGTACTACGGCAAGACGGCCATGCGTGCCGTGCCGGACATCGCGATGCCGGGCGACCCGAACACCGGGTTCATGGTTGGTGAGACGCAGGTGTTCCCGGACGGGACGTACTGGGACCAGTACCGGATCGGTGGCACCAGCCTGTCGTCGCCGCTGATGGCCGGTGTGATCGCCGTGGCCAACCAGGCGCGGCACCAGGTGATCGGCTTCGCCAACCCGCTGTACTACAAGCTGCTGCACACGCCGGCACTGCGCGACATCGTGGCGCCGACGTCGCCGCTTGCGCAGGTGCGGACTGAGTTCACCAACGGGGTCGATGCTTCCGGCGGGCTCACCTACCGGATGCAGACGATCGACGTGCAGTCCTCGACGCTCCACTCGACGAAGGGCTACGACGACGAGACCGGAGTCGGGACTCCGGGCGGATTGTCGTTCTTCCTGAAGTCACAAACGAATCGCTGATCAGTCACTCGGGTCACCGGGCCGCGCCGCACTTGGCCGGCCTGGTGACCCGAAACGTCAATCCTGCTTGCGCAGGAAATTCGCGAAGTGCGGCACGGTGAACGCGATCAAGCCGCGTTGCCCGGAGTAGACCAGCCCCTTCTTGAGCAGGGCATCCCGGGCCGGCGATAGCGACTGCGGATTTCGAGCGAGCAGCTCCGCCACCGCTGCAGTGGGGACGGGCTGGTCGTCGCCGTCGAGTTCGGCCATTGCGCGCAGGTACTCCCGTTCGGCGGGGGTGGCGCGTTCGTAACGTGATCCGAAGAAGCCGACGGCGAGCTCAGACTCCGCCTCAGGCGCCGCCACAGCAATGTCGTCGGCGGTGATCGGCGATGTCGGCGCGACGTCCCAGGCCACCTTCCCGTATGCCTGGACGAAGTAGGGGTACCCGGCCGTGCGCTCGTACATCGCGTCCAGGGCGCCGCTGGCGAAGTCCGCATCCTCGTCCTGAGCCGGCCGGCGCAATGCGGCATCGGCTGCGGCCCGATCCAGGCGGTCGACGCGCGCGTACCGGAACAGCCGCTCCGAGTAGGACTTGCTCGCCGACAGCACCGCCGGCAGATGCGGCAATCCGGCGCCGACCACGACGAGCGGTGCGCCACGCTGCGACATCTCATGGCAGGACGCGCACAGCGCGGAGACGTCGTCGGGCAGCAGGTCCTGCATTTCGTCGATGAAGATCGCGACGCCCTTACCGGCGTCGGCGGCCAGCCCGGCGATGTCGGTGAGCAGCTCGACCAGGTCGATCTCGATGTCACCGGAGTCGGCGCGGCCGCTCACCGCCGGCACATCGATCCCGGGCTGCCAGCGGTTCGGCGACTTCCCGCGCCGCGCCGTCGGCGGCTCGCGCTGCGCGAACGCCTTCAGCACGCCGAGGACGTGACGCTCCTCGTCCGGGCTGCGGCTGGCCAGTTCGCGGACGGCGAGGTGCAGCGCCGCGGCGAGAGGGTGGCGCAGCGGCTGATCCGGGCGCGCCTCGAGCTTGCCGGTGCCCCAGCCGCGACGTACAGCCGAGCTGCGCATCGCGTTGAGCAGCACGGTCTTACCGACACCGCGCAGTCCGGTCAACACGACGGATCGCTCGGGACGCCCGCGCGCGACGCGTTCGAGCACCACGTCGAACGCCTCGAGTTCGGCGTCGCGGCCGGCCAGCTCGGGCGGCCGCTGGCCAGCGCCCGGGGCATACGGGTTACGTACGGGATCCACGATCGGACAGTATCTGGGTTTCTAGCGATTCCCCGAGATTTGCCGAGATTCGGCAATCGTGTCGCGCGCGGGCCCTTGCATCAGCTGGACGGCGCGGTCAGCACCTCGGCGCCGTCGTCGAGGACGACCAGGGTGTGCTCCCATTGCGCCACCCACGAGCCGTCGGCGGTGAGTACCGTCCAGCCGTCGTCCCACATGAACCACTCGACGCCGCCGAGGGTGAGCATCGGCTCGATCGTGAACGTCATGCCCGGCTCGAGCACCGTGGTCGCCCGTGGCTCGTCGTAATGCAGGATCGTCGGCTTGGTGTGAAAGGACTGGCCGACGCCGTGGCCGGTGTAGTCGCGCACCACTCCGTAGCCGAAGCGCTTCGCGTACGACTCGATCACCCGCCCGATCACGCTGATCGGGCGTCCTGGCTTGACCGCGGCGATGCCCCGGCGCAGCGCCTCGTGGGTGCGCTCACTCAAGTCGCGTGCCTCGGGTGCGACATCGCCGGCATAGAACGTGCCGCAGGTGTCGCCGTGCACGCCGCCCTTGAACGCGGTGATGTCGATCTTGACGAGGTCGCCGTCCGCGAGTGGGCGCGAGTCGGGGATGCCGTGGCAGATCACCTCGTTGACCGACGTGCACAGCGACTTCGGGAATCCCTTGTAGCCCAGCGTGGATGGGTAGGCGCCGTGGTCCAGCAGGAACTCGTGACCGATCCGGTCGAGCTCGTCCGTGGTTACGCCCGGCGCCACATGGCGGCCTACCTCGACCAGGGCGTCGGCCGCGATGCGACCGGCGACGCGCATCCTGGCGATCGTATCGGCGTCTTTGACCATCGGATCGTCGAAGTCGGCCGGGCCCTTCGAGTCCACGTAGTGCGGTCGCGCGATCGATGGCGGCACCGCCCGTCGTGGCGAGATCGTGCCCGGACGTAGCGAGGTACCTGTGGTCATGCGGCCATTCTCCCGGACGGCTGGCGATCGCATAACGGGCGTACGACATGTCCCGGGGGTCCCTTCCGGGTAGATGTGGTTATCCGCTATGGTTTCCGTTCGATCCGGGTGAAGTCCGCGACGTGGGCGGGGACGAGTCGGAGCCATCGCTCAACTCATCGGGGAGCTCACGTGCGCGCAAATTACCGTCGCCTGCGTCTTGCTGCCGTCATCGGAGTCGCGGCCGCCGCGGCGTTGATGATGATCGGCACCAGTCAAGCCGGAGCGACGCCGGGGAACGGAAAGGCAGTAGGGAAGGCGGCACACACTGCCTCCGCGATTGGACAGGCAAAAGCCGCCGGGGTAGTGGCACAGGCGGCGCCAGCGAGTGGCAGCGTCGGCGGTGGCAACCCCAGCGGTGACACCACGTCGCCGCAGCCGCCGTCGAAAGCGGACTTCAGCGGCCATGGCGCGAACGTCCATGGCCCGTATGACTCGACACGCGACGGGTCGCCGTCGGGCAACGGCAACGGCAATGGCAACGCGGTCGGGAAGCCGTGCGCCGGCTGCGTCGGCAAGGCCGACAACAAGAACCCGCATGGTCAGATGCCGAACGGCACGGACACCAACGCCGGCTACGAGTGTGACCGCAACCATGGCATCGGTCGGACGAACCCCGCGCACACCGCGTGCACGACAGCCACGACGCCACCCGGTACTCCGCCCGGCACCCCCCCGGGTACGCCTCCTGGCACTCCGCCTGGCACGCCTCCGGGCACGCCTCCCGGCGGGGGCACCGACACGCCGATCGGGGAGTCGTCCGGCACCCCGCCCGCTCCCGAGGCGGCGTCCCCGCAGACACCCGCGAACGACACGACGGGCCTGGCCAGCACCGGTGCGATCGACGCCGGCCTGTTCACCGGCATCGCGGCAATCCTGGTCATCCTCGGCGTCGCGGCACTCGTCATGGGCGGCCGGATCACCAGGCGGCGCGCCGAGTAGTCGCGGCGCAACGGCGACGGGGTGGGTCAGACCTCGACGACCATCGGCATGAGCATCGGACGCCGGCGGTAGGTCTGATCCACCCAGCGGCCCACCGTCCGGCGCACGATGTGCTCCAGTGCGTCCGCGTCGCGCACCCCTTCGGCGAGTGACTGCTCGACCGTACTGATCAGGTCCTTGCGGATCGGGTCGAGTGCGTCCGGGTCGTCGGTGAAGCCGCGTGCCGTGATTTCCGGGCCGAAGACCACCTTGCGTGTGACCAGGTCGACGGCCACCAGGATCGAGATGAAGCCTTCCTCGCCGAGGATCCGCCGATCCTTGAGCGCGGCAGCACCGATGTCGCCGACCGCGAGACCGTCCACGTACACGAACCCGACCGGGATCGTTCCGACGATCGACGCCCGACCCTCGACGAGCTCGACCACGGTGCCGTTCTCGGCGAGCATGATCCGCTCGTCGGGCAGGCCGGTCGAGCGTGCAATGGCTGCATGCGCGCGGAGGTGGCGCCACTCGCCGTGGACCGGCAGGAGGTTCTTCGGCCGGACGGAGTTGAGGAGGTAGCGCAGTTCACCCGCTGGCGCGTGGCCTGAGACGTGCACCAGCGCGGTGGACCGGTGCACCACCGTCGCGCCCAGCCGGGACAGGCCGTTGATCACCTGCCCAACCGACGTCTCGTTACCCGGGATCAGCGACGAGGCGAGCACCACGGTGTCATCGGGGGCGATGCGCACCGTCGGATGCTCGCAGTTGGCCATCCGCGACAACGCCGAGAGTGGCTCGCCCTGCGATCCGGTCGAGATGTACAGGACGCGACGAGACGGAAGCTGCTCGGCCTCGTTGAGGTCGACGAGCACGCCGTCGGGGACGTGCAGCAGGCCCAGGTCGCGGGCTATCTGCATGTTGCGCACCATCGAGCGCCCCACGAACGCGACGACGCGCTCACTCGCCACGGCCGCGTCGAGGACCTGCTGGACGCGGTGCACGTGCGAGGCGAAGCACGCGACGATCACCCGTCCCGATGCCTTGCCGATCACGTCGGCAATGACCCGGCCGACGTCTTGCTCCGACGGGATGAAGCCGGGCACCTCGGCGTTCGTCGAATCGGCGAGCAGCATGTCGACGCCCTGATCGCCCAGCCTCGAGAACCCGGGCAGGTCGGTCAGCCGGCTGTCGAGTGGCGTCTGGTCCATCTTGAAGTCGCCGGTATGCAGCAGCGTGTGCCCACCGACCCGAATGGCCACGGCCAGCGCGTCCGGGATGGAGTGGTTGACCGCGAAGAACTCCAGGTCCCAACCGGCGATCGTCGTGCGGTCGGTCTCTCGGACCCGGCGCAGCTCCGGCTTGATCTTGTGCTGCTCGAGCTTCGCCGCCACCAGGGCCAGCGTCAGCCGCGAGCCGAGGACCGGGATGTCGGCTCGCTCGCGCAGCAGATAGGGCAGCGCGCCGATGTGGTCCTCATGACCGTGAGTGAGCACGACGGCGTCGATGTCGTCGAGCCGGTCGCGGAAGTACGACCAGTCGGGCAGGGTGAGGTCGACTCCTGGAGAGTTCGTCTTTCCGAGCAGCATGCCGCAGTCGACGATGAGCAGGCGGTTGCCGTATTCGAACACCGTCATGTTGCGGCCGACCTCGCTGATGCCGCCCAGCGCCACGACGCGTAGGGCACCGGCACTCAGCGGC